>SKHQ01000074.1 GCA_007116915.1 Candidatus Methanomethylophilaceae archaeon | reverse complement strand
TTCATAACCGACCTGACCGGGGCTGGACCTGTTCCAAAGCATATCGCCCATGTATGTGATGTTTGCCCATTCCGGCATATCATCCAAATCGCCACTGCTAACATCAGCATCAGGCCACCAAAAGAATTCCGAGGTTACATTGTATTCAATGGTCACCGTCACAGTATCGGTGTTCTGAAGGTTTGGCAATGATTGGTTCATCGAAAGGTTAGCCCAAAAGGCACCCCAGCTCCCCACAGGGTTTGGCAGTTCTGAGAAGTTTATGGAATCTGAGGGTGTGATGGTGCCATCGATCGTTGCCGTGGATTGTGTCAAAGGATCGCCACGGGTCTCGTTTCCCCCTATTCCGGGCGCTACCAAGCGGATGAAGAAATCATTGACTTCTCCATCAGCAGTTATTGTTATGGTCTGATTGAGTGTGAGCACTGTGGATTCCGGAAACAAAAAAAAACGGGGTCGGGATCTCCCTCCTCGTCTCCAGGTAACTGATCTAGAATATCATCTATGGGCAATAGTTCACTCAAATTATCCCAGGCAGCCTGATGAACCGCAGGGGATGTCGCGAATCCTAGCAATGATATGCATATGACAGCTAGAATGATGACCTTGAACATGGCGCCTATACCCATGTTGGAAATGATTATTGTACAGGTTAATTAACGCTTTGCATCACAGCCGATACTGCTTCACCGCCTGCGACACCAAGGCCGGCACCCTCTTCTTGATCATCAGCCAGCAGTACCATGCCACGAAGCCCAGTGCCAGAGGTAATGTGATGTATCCGAGGGGGTACATGCCACTGTACAAGGGCAGCATCAGAAGCTGGAATACCAGATTGGCACCTATCGCTTGCGCCAAGAACTCCCAGGGATATCCACGGACCACACCCTCGCCGATGGTGGTGCCGGTGGAGCAATGGAGAAGCACCTGCTGCAAAGTCAGGCCGGCGATTATGACATAATCCAATACGCCAGGGTCAACGGCCACTGTCAGCGTGTAGAATGCCATTCCGAAACCGAATGTGGCTCCCATGCCTATCCCCAAAGATGTGCCGTAGAAGACGGAGTCCAGTCGACGCTGGAAACGGGGGAGGTTCAATATTACAAACTTCACCATCTCCAGAATGATGGCGAAACCAGCAGCCACGAATATGGTCGACCACGGGAACCATGTGTAGGCGGAGAACAGAATTACACCCAGGACCATGCCGACCGCGAAAAGAAGGAATAATTTCCGGTCCTCGAAGAACGCCTTGTCGGTCTGTGGATAGGTATAGGGTCCTATCGCCACATAGAGCAGGACCAACGCCGGTCCGATTCCCATGACTGCCGCGGCGGCCATTACCGGGTCCATGCCCGGGCATTACCCCTGTCGTTTATAAATCCTGATGCTCAGGACACTATACGGTCGTGATAATGGGCGACCATACAGGAACGCAGGCATTTACCGCAGCGGTCGCATGCATCGGATACCCTGAGGCCGCCATCTATCCGGATCGCCTTACGGGGGCACCCTTTGGAACATATGCCGCACTCCGTGCACATCTGATACCTCACCAAGGCCTTCACGGTAAGGTCGAAGAGCTCCTCAGCCAATGCCCGGTCGGGTGCGACAACGGATATCTGTCCCCCTGCGAAGATCTTGGCCGTAGCACCTTTGTAACGGAGCAGTGCGATGTCGAACTCCTCCGAGTATCGGACATCGCCTATCGTTCGCAACGAGTCCTGCATCAACGCATGGTCGCGTCGCATCGGCATCTGCAGGACCGCCTCCACGGAGTGTCCGCCGGCGGTGCAGGGAGAAACCCCTTTGACCATATTCAGCGACACCTTGTCCGCGGATTCCGGCTTCAGTCTGATGTCCAAATCCTCGGCCAGACGTAGCATCTTCGGCGGCAAGGCCTTCCAACGCCAGAAACCCTGGTCGATGAACTCCGGCGGCAGACCCCTCTCCTCGGCCCATCCCCTCAGGTGGAGGTCCCACCTCGCGAACAGGTCCGGATGCAGGACCCTGGTCCTTTCCCAATCACTGCCCAGGGAAGCTGGACAGAGATAGCAGCCGATGCGTGCGTAGTCCTTGTCATACAGTGAGTTGTAATCAACGCCCTTGTACCAAATGAATGCCCAGACCTCCGCAGCGCTCCAGTCCCTTATCGGATTGAGCACCGTCTGATTGGGGACGAAGGGGTTGCGGGCCACGAAACGGGTATCGGAACGGGAGAAGGATTCCAAGGAACGGTTGCCTTCCACGGTTATCGTCCCCCGTGGATAATGTCCGGATATGCCCTCCGTCAAGGGCCCCAGCTTACAGCTCTTGCAACACCAGCGGAAGTCCTTGGCCGGCGGTCCGAAAACATCCACGTTCTGCCAGAACGCCTCACCGGCATCATACTCGTGGAGGGTGAGTCCTCTTTCGGCCGCGAAATTCCGTACGTATTCAACAGTCTCAGGAAACTCCAGGCCGGTGTTGACGAAGAGCAGATCCATCTTCCCTAATGCCTTCTCGGTGAGAAGGTAGGCCGCCAATGAATCCTTGCCACCGGAGAAGGAGACTGTCACAGGTTGCTTCTTGCCCTTGCCGAAGGAGCGTATGTCGCTCATCGCATTGGACTCCAAGCGTCGGATGTGTTCACGGTTGGATGATATGAACTCCCTCCGTCCCGAGTTGGGGCCGGCGGTGAAAGTCCCCTTGGCCACATCCTTGACCTTGAACGCCTTCTTGACATCAGCGATGGTGCCGGACGATGCCCTCGCCACCGCGGCGTAGATCGACCCTCCGCATATGACCACTATCGGATCGCCGCTTTCAAAGTCCCCGGTGACGGTGCTTATGGCAACACCAGGGAATGTACGGCCTTTCACATGACCGCTCAAACGCCCACAATGCAGGACGTTGCTTTTGGCGTGCGGAGCTATCAGAGCGGCGCCCTCCGCCTTCAGCTCCAGTATGAAACAGCGGGTCGTCAGTTCCCAACGCAATGTACCGATAACGGCGCCGCCGACGACTATCTCCTCGGAGCGGTCCTCGCCAGCGACCTTGTTCAGGAACACCGCCTTTCCCCGCAACGGCTCATCGGAACCGAAATGACGTTCGAAAAGGGACATAACCAGGGCCTCCCCTCCCGCCATGGCAGGGCGGATGTCCCCGGGGCTGTTGACCTCGAACAATCGAGGCTCATCATCACATCCAGAGCACAGCTCTCCCAGTATGAGGGTGCCACATCTATCGCACCATCTCATCTCCTCCTTACCATGGGATCTGTGCTCGTTCATTGCGCTTCGATATCCCTCCCCTATTTTTAGGTTTTCGAAGGGTGTGCGACCGTTAGCGATAAAAAGGACTAGACTGCTAGACTGTCGGATGTTCGACCCCAACGATAGCCCCTACAAAAGAAGCGGCGGACTAGGCTACATGCGTTTTAGCCGTCAGGAGATATTCGAGATAGGGGTGTCAGTGGTCGTGCTGACACTGGCGTTCGCCATCGTCTTCTCGACATGGTTCCCCCCCATCTACGATACCGCTCTGGACAACTTCATCGCTTGGTTGATGGTCTGCGCGGTGGTCGTGCTGACCGGTTTCGTCCTTCACGAGTTGGGTCACAAGTTCGCCGCCCAATCGTACGGAGCGTGGGCGGAGTACCGCATGTACCCCAAGGGATTGGCACTGGCCTTGATCGTGGCCTTCTTCGGATTCATATTCGCTGCTCCGGGAGCGGTGTACATCCAAGGGATGATCACTAAGAAGCAGAACGGAATCATCAGCGTCGCCGGCCCCGTCGTTAATCTGGTGGTTGGACTCCTGGCATTGATTGCCGCCTGGGCTGTCGACGGGGGCATGGTCGCCTTCGTGCTTCTGATGCTGGCACGCGTGAATCTGATATTGGCCCTGTTCAACCTCATACCCTTCCCTCCTTTGGACGGGTCGAAGGTATTGGCGTGGAACCCGGTCGTCTATTTCCTGGTCGCCGGTTTCGCGTTGATCATGTTCCTGGCCACGTTCAGTCCATAGTCCGGGATTTGGCCAGCAAGGCCTCCCTTTCCTCTTTCAGGGCCTTTAACTTGACCGGCCTCTCCCGGTACTTCCTTATCTCATGCCGCAAGGCTAGTAACGGAAGAGATACGAGTACCAGGAAAACAATGGCCACCGCCCCATAACCGAAAAGTCCCGGATTAGCGGCATCTATCGCCAGTGCTTCATAGACGAGATCGGATACCGCGTACGCCAGCAATGGAATGATTATGAGAATTACAGCTACCGTTCCCATACTATCCAATGGTTTGCCGACCTTGGCGATCCTTCGGTCCAATTCACAGAGCGGGCAAAGTGTGGTGTAATACACCTTACCTGAATCCGCATCCTTCTCACTTTCTTTGGTGGCGCATTCCGCACAGACCCTAGACCCGCAAGAGGTGCATGAATCTGTAGCTTTCACATCCTCGTGGAACCTGCAATCCCTCTCTCCACCCATGAACTCACCGGATGATGTTTTCACTTATGGAGTATAAATCAACGACCCCGCGTCCACAGACGATTCACTGTGAACGGTTCGGATCGCAGGGATAACGCAAGGGACCGATGACCCCTTTGCCCTCCCACTGCTGAAGTTTACCAGGGTTGAGGATGTTGTTAGGGTCCATGGCCTTCTTGATGGCTATCATCGTGGACAATGCCGATGACCTCTCAATCATGAAGTCAGCGGCCTTGGACATTCCAACGCCATGCTCACCACTCACCGACCCACCCAGCTCTATGGTCGCTTTGAATATCTCCCTCACCGTTCGCTCCGCCGCCTTCCACTGCTCCTCGGAACGAGGATCTATGAGCATCTTGGTGTGAAGATTGCCGTCCGCGGCATGACCGTAGGTGGCGACGGTCACACCGTTGCGGTCAGCTATCTGCTGGTAGGCTTTCACCGCCAGTGGTATCTTGCTCACCGGAAGGACCATGTCGTCGGCAAGCGATACCGATGAGTATCCGGGTCGTAACGAGCTCAAGGAGGTCATCACCGCCTGTCTGCTCTTGGACCACGAGGCCATCCTGGCACGGTCATGGGTGGTCTCCACCGTGGTGGCTGCGCACCTTCTGGCGACCTCCTCCACCACTGCAAGCTCCTTATCCACAATCAAGGGGTCGCCGTCGACCTCCACCATGCACAGGGCTTTGCACTCCGGCAACGGCCCTCCCATGGCGCGGTTTACGGCGTCGATGCTCACGCTGTCCATGAGTTCCAGTGACGATGGGATGAGAGGTTCGGCGATGAGGGCGGCGACGAACTCCCCTGCCTGTTCGGGACCGGGGAATGCGGCCAGAGCCATCGCCGAAGCTTTTGGTTTGGGCGCTATCTTGAGGATCACCTCGGTGATTATCCCCAACGTCCCCTCGCTGGCCACCATCATCCTCGCCAACTGGTAACCGGATGAGTCCTTGAGGGTGCGCGTGCCGGCCTGGACTATCTCACCATCGGCCTTGACGAATGTCATTCCCAGGACGTAATCCCGAGTGGCTCCGTACTTGATGGCCCGCATCCCGCTGGCGTTCAGAGCGACCATGCCGCCGATCTGGCAGGCTTCGCCGCTGCCAGGAGTGGGCGGAAAGAAGAAACCATGGGACGCGAGCGCACGGTTCAGGTCGTCGTACACCACACCGGGCTCGACGACACAGAGCAGGTCGCCGACGCTTATGTCCTTGACGGCGTTCATACGGCTCATGTCCATGACGATGCCGCCCTTGAGGGGTACCGCGGAACCGCACAGACCCGTACCGCCCCCGCGGGCGGTCACCGGTATGAGGTGTTCGTTGGCTATCCTCATCACCGCAGCGACCTCCTCGGTGCTGCGCGGCTGAACCACCATGTCAGGGGTGCTGTGGTAGATGGAAGCATCGAAACCGTAGGCGTAGGTGCGGGCTTTACCGATGCTGTAACCTTCGTCGCCGACCGCGACCTTTATCAAATCCACTATCGCCTGGTCCATTGTAACTCCCTGCTGCGATTATTACGCGTTGATTTATAGGTATTGTAATTCCCAAGTAAATTGTAAACCGATCCGAGCTGCTGAGGGTGTGGACTCATCGTACGCGGAGGGACTCCTCTTGCATCCTCAGTTCGTGGCGTACCTCGCGGATGACCTCGAAATACTTGTGGTTGAGACGGTAGAACCAGAGGATGGCGATCGTCAGCAAGACCACAGTCACGGTCATGAAGGCCTCCAGTTCCGCGGAGTAAAAGCCGTTCAACAAAAGGACCACCAGTAGGAACGTGGCTATGCCCGCCTCGGATATCAGGTCACGGTTCTGCATCAGATCCCTCCATTTCCGGTCGTAGAGGTGAAAATGGAAACGGATGTCATCCACATCCTCTGGAACGTCCTTGATTATCTTCTGCGCCGCCTCTCGCAACGAGACCTTCCCGGAACGGAAGGGATTGGGGCCGAACAGCTCCACATTGGCCACTGCGATACGCCAGACAATCAACGGCATCGATTTCGCCAGCAGGAAGAAGGCGGATATGAAGACCGCATTTACCGCCACATCGTAGGTTATCTCGAATGACATGGTATCATGACGGACAGGTTAGACCGTTATAAATGTGACCGTTTGCTTCCGGCAGGTCACCAAACGGTTTATTAATTGTAGGATTATCTCCACAACATGGACGCAAGGATCGTACTGCTAGGCCCTCCCGGGTCCGGTAAAGGCACCCAGGCGGAGCGGCTCGAGGACGAGCTGGGTTTCGTGAGGCTCTCCACCGGAGACCTTCTCCGTGAGGCGGTGCGCAACCAGACCGAGCTTGGCAAACAGGCCAAGGAATTCATGGACAAGGGTCAGCTCGTACCCAACGAGTTGGTCATAGGTTTGATGAAAGAGAGGATAGACAACATGGAGGGCGGTTACATCCTGGACGGATTCCCCCGCACCGTGGAGCAGGCGGAGGTTCTGGAAAGCATAACCTCCATCGACCACGCCATCAACCTGGATGTGGATGATGATGAGTTGGTCAGTAGATTGACCAAGCGCCGCAGCTGCCCGGAGTGCAATGCTGTGTTCCACCTCCTTTACAAACCGCCCAAGGCCGAGGGCGTGTGCGACCGCTGCAACGGCGAGCTGTATCAGCGCAGCGATGATACCGAGGAGACCGTCCGCAACCGTCTCAAGGTGTACCGCGAGAGCACCTTCCCGCTCATAGAATTCTACGGGAAGAGGGGGGTTCTGCGCAACCTCGCCGGTACCGGCGACATCGATGACATATTCCAGGCTATCAAAGCATTGCTCTGAATTAAGGTCACCAAACCCCTTACTGATATCTTTCTGAAGAGAAATTTTTATAAGGAAGACCACTTACGGGGGTCAGACAGCCCCGTAGTGTAGCGGTCAATCATGCGAGACTCTGGATCTTGCGACGGCAGTTCGAATCTGCCCGGGGCTACCATCCTTCTCCTCACAACTTCTCGGTACCGTCGGCCAATGCCACGAAATACTCTTCGCCGTCCTCCGGCCCTCTGGCTATCAGCATGTCCCCGGCCTCCACCCGCGTGCTGCGGTTGGGTCCGAAGATGTATTTCTTGCCACGCTTGATGGCGATGGCGAACATCCCGGAGATGCTGCTGAGCTTGACGTCGCCCAAGGTCTTCCCGGCCAACTCTGATGAGGATGCGACCGTCGCCCTTGATATGACCACATCGGCATCACGCAGTGACATCTGGACAACCGGATGCTGCGGTACCCCTCTCAGCACCACGTCGGCGATCGAGGCGGCAGCGTCAGCTATCTCCTCCATGGCCATCTGCAGACGGAGGACGACTAGTGACTTCATCACATCACCGCCCTGGGATGACTGGTTGATCACCATCTCTTGGATCTCGTTACCCAGTTCATCCATCATACCCTCCAGGAACACCACCTCTTCGGCGATGTCGTGGTTGTTGTACAGGAGGGATGAATAGGCGAGGTCTATCATGAGTTCGGAGGTGTCCTTGAGCTCTAAAAGCATCTTTTCCAGTTCCTGCATCAGGCTCCCTCCCCATACTCCGGCCAATGCTTCCGGCCGCTGATGAATTCGGCCAGTCTCTCATAACCGTCTTTAGTTCCCCGGACTATGAGTGTGTCACGGGCCTTGAGCTTGGTCTCCGGCTCAGGATCGTATATCCAACGCTGACGCCTCTTTATGGCGATGACACGCATACCGGTCTCGGCCTCCACGCCGAGATCGCCGATGGTACGGTTGACCATGTCCGACTTCTCAGACAGGGTGCCCATACGGATCTTCTCCTCCGACTCGCGGAGCATGAATGATAGGAACGGACGTCTCTCGATGTCCACATCCTGAAGTTTGACAAGATCGCCAGCAGCGTTGGATATCGATTCCGCGGCGGCTGCTATCTGCAAAAGCCCCGATAGCTGGATGGCGTCCTCACGGGTCCGGGCGGCCAGCAGGGTCTTTATCTTTATCGCGTAGTTCAGATTGTCCATCTCAGCCTCCAGTTCGGAGACCTTCTGGGCTATGTCCTCACTGTCGAACATCAAGGCCGCATAGGCTAGATCCACCATGACCTCGGATATGTCCTTCATCTCCGTCAGTATCTCCCTGACACTGAGGTCGATGAAAGGAGGCTCTTCTACATCCCTCATGTTATTTGCCCCCTAGATAAGAAAAATAATGCTTGGCGAACGCTGGGACCACCGTTACGATCCGAATCGTCATCGCAGTCACTGATCAACCCTGGCTCACCATACCTGACCCTTTGGGTCCATCTCGATTTATGTCCATTTCCCTATAAAGCGTTTCCGAAAACCTATTTAGCATACGCTGGCGACTCGAACATACATAAATATGATTGACGTTTAAGGTCTTCAGAGCATTATGAGGTGAATATATGGCCGGTCGGACAAAGGCGTGCTTCTATGGTGAATACGGGTGCGTTCTGTCCATGGGCTTCAGCGCCCTGACCGTCTCCGCCCTCGCCGCACTTCTCGCCGGTGTCACGCTCAGCACCCTGTCCGAATTCCTGGAGACTTTACCGGGTCTCATCGTCCTTATCCCTGCCGCCTTGGCCATGAGAGGGAACATATTCGGAGCCATGGGAAGCCGCCTTGGGACTGCAATGCACCTCGGTACCTTTGAGATGAGTCTACGCAAAGGCACGGTATTGAGGTCCAATGTGGAGGCCGCCTTGGCCCTGACATTGGCCCTATCCTTCGTGATGGGTATATTCGCCTGGGCGGCGACATTCGTATTCGGCATCACCGCGATTGGCCTGACCCAATACGTGTTCATATCCGTTTTTGGCGGCATACTCGCCGGTTTCCTTCTCCTGTTGTTCAATCTGCTCATAGCCCATCAAGGCTACAAGAGGGAATGGGACGTGGACAACATCACCGCCCCGCTGATAGCTGCCGCCGGCGACATAGTCACCCTCCCCATGCTCTTCCTGGCCGCATGGTTGGTCATCAATTCACCGGAGCACATAATTGATGTCATTTTCGTGGTTTTCACCATCGCCACTCTGATAATGATGAGGCATTATTACAAGAAGAGGTTGAGTGACAAGGGTGAGGCCCAGAGGATATTGACACAATCCACTCCGGTCCTTTTGATATGTATCACCTTGAACATATTCGCCGGTCTCATCCTCGAAGTGGAACTGCAATCCTTGATCGCATCCATGGCCCTGTTGATCCTGCTGCCGACATTCCTCAACGAGGCCAACGGACTGGGAGGGATATTGACATCCCGTCTCTCATCCATGCTCCACCTCGGTCTGGTCCGTCCGGATCGCATACCGTCCCGAAAGGCGCAGGAGAACTTCTTCATCATCTACGTTTTCTATCTAGGCATATTCCTGTTGATAGCGGTGCTGGCCCACCTGTTGGCCCTCCTCCTGGGAATGAGCAGTCCGGGACTGGGGGCCATGATGATCATCTCCATGGTAGCCGGGTTCCTGACCGTTACGATTCTGAACATCTTTGCGTACTACGTGGCGATCATGACATACCGTCACGGTCTCAACCCCGATGACCACAGCATACCGCTGACCGCATCGGGCGTGGATCTCATAGGTACGGTGTTCTTCATCTTGGTGGTGTTGGCGCTCGGTCTTTGAAACAAACTTATAATATTCATCCTGATTACGCGACAGTGATGTTCCTATGATCGACCGGGAAAAGGTACTTGCCGCCCTAGAGGGATACGACCTGTCCGATACACGGATAGGCGTCGTCGCCTCCCATTCAGCCCTGGACACCTGCGACGGTGCCGTGTCCGAGGGGTTCCGAACCCTTGCCATATGCCAAAAGGGACGCGACCGAACGTTCGCCAACTACTTCCGCGCCCAGAGGGAGGGCGGAGAGCTGGTTCGCGGTGTCGTCGACGACGTGATGATGGTCGACCACTTCCGTGAGCTTATCAAGCCGGAGATGCAGTCCTCTCTGTTGGAGAGGAACACCCTGTTCATCCCCAACCGCTCATTCGTATCCTATTGCGGCATAGATGCCGTGGAGGATGATTTCACCGTCCCCATCGTCGGCAGTCGCAACATGCTGCGGTCCGAGGAGAGGGGCGATGAGAAGGATTACTACTGGATCCTGGAAAAGGCCGGTCTGCCCTACCCTAAGAAAGTGGACAGACCGGAGGACATAGATTCTCTGACGATAGTCAAGGTCCACCACAAGGTCAAGAAGTTGGAGAGGGGTTTCTTCACCGCCTCCAGCCCGGAACAGTTCGAGCAGAAGAGTCGCGAGTTGATCTCCCAAGGTGTGATCGAGGAGGATTTCCTCAAGAGCGCCCGTATGGAGCAGTACATCATCGGTCCGGTATTCAACCTGGACTTCTTCCACTCACCCTTGGAGGAGAAGGGAGAGAAGATCGAGTTGCTGGGAGTGGATTGGAGATTCGAGAGCTCCCTCGACGGTTACGTCCGACTGCCCGCCGGTCAGCAGGCCGACCTGGAGAAGGACGGCATACTGCCGGAGTACACCGTCTGCGGACATAACTCCGCCACCCTGCGCGAGTCCCTGTTGGAGAAGGCCTTCGAACTGGCCGAACTTTATGTGAAGGCGGCGCAGAAGCATTATGCTCCCGGCGTGATAGGGCCGTTCTGCCTGCAGACCTGCGTGGACAAGGACCTGAATTTCTACATCTACGACGTCGCGCCCCGCATCGGCGGCGGCACCAACGTGCACATGGCCGTAGGTCATCCCTATGGAAACTCCCTGTGGAGACAGGAGATGAGTACCGGGCGTCGTTTGGCCCTGGAGGTCCGCCGCGCCATCGAGCAGGAGAGGGTCGAGGAGATCGTCACATAGGCCTTCGCGCTCCAAACATCTGGCTTGGCTACAGCCTAAAGGAATCTTTATTAATGGAAATGCAATAAGGCAACCAATCTACCCATCCACTGTACCGAAAGGTTTCAGTTGAAGGAGGGAAATGATCAAATGAAATTGAAAGGACTTGTCTCTGGCTTCGTGATGCTGGCTCTGCTCCTCTCAGTATTCGCCTTGCCCTTTGCGAGCATGGCGAGCTGGGATGAACCCGCCAGTACTCTCGAGTTCACGGTCATCGATTACACTTTAGGAGGTCCCATTGAAGAGGCCTCCTGGACTTTGACCTCGGTAATTAC
>SKHQ01000041.1 GCA_007116915.1 Candidatus Methanomethylophilaceae archaeon | reverse complement strand
CACTATCAGCCAGTATATAACGGCGTGAAGATTGGCAGCCACGAAGAGGATCGCCAAAACACCCAGAACCGCCACGGCGATATAAATCGCCAGGAATACCGCGCCGTTCAAACGCAACTCGCTATTGTTATCGGACCTCTTTTCTTCCATTCGGGCATCTCCTTTAATGGTCGGAGGGGCCAGATCGTCTGACCCTCACCGACCCGGTTTCATTCTCAGTTCCTACCGCCCAATGATATTGTGGGACTGGAACGGGATGGCTTGGGCATGAACGGGTACAAGGCTCCCGCCAGGTCATGTAGCGACAATGACTGCAACACAATCTTTCCCGGTCCTGTGAGCGTCGTAACGAATAGACCTTCACCAGAGAACAGGGCGGTCTTCAAGGAACCGGATGATGATATGTCATAATCCACTGTATCCTCCCAGGCGACAGCGTGGGAGGTCGAGACCTTGTACTGCTGACCTGGTTTAAGGTCCACCACAGTAAAATCGCCGGCAGCGTGGATGAAACATGTCCCCGTTCCGGTGAACTTCTGTAGAACAAAACCCTCGCCGCCGAAGAACACGGACCCCATCTTCTTCTGGAACGCTAGATCCATATCGACAGTCGACTCGGCACAGAGGAATGAATCCCTCTGGGCCAACCATGTGCCCTCACCGACATCTATAGGGAATATCTTTCCCGGAAGATGTCCACCGAGACCGACCAAACCGTTCCCTCCGGAGGCGTTGTAATTGGTTATAAAGAAACTCTCCCCCGTGATCATACGCTTCAGTCCGCGGCCGACGCCGCCGCGGGCTTTAGCCTGCATGCTCACATTACCAGTCATATAGACCATGGCCCCCGCCTCGGAGTATATGGTCTCCTCAGGCGAGAACTCTATGTTCACGAATTGAAGGTTGTCTCCAGTGATTGTATATCTCAGAATATCACCGCACTGTGCTTGGGCATAAAAGAAGATAATACTTTGTATAGAATCCAGATTATAATGACAAAAGGTTATAATGAGAGAGCCGATTCTTGAGATATGCGGACCATCGCAAGGGGAGCGGAGGCTTTAGTATCCAGCACCAAATTCTTGGATATGGATGCCATCGTAAAGACCCGTCTACCCAAACGATACCGGGATCCTGAGCTCGACCGTTCCCTGCGTAACGCACGTTCACGGAAGGAAGCTAGGTTGCTCCGGGAGGCTAGACTCGCCGGTGTCCGCACCCCTTATATCTATGACGTCGACATTCATGATGCCAGCATCACGATGGAATTCATCGTGGGACCGAAAATCAGGGAGGTCCTGGGAAAAAACATGCCCGATGCCCGTATTGCATGTGAAAAAATAGGGCGGGCACTGGCCAAACTGCATTCATACGGCATAAGCCATGGGGACCTCACCACGTCGAACATGATACTGGAAGGAGACGATGTTTGTCTAATAGACTTCTCCCTAGGCAACATGCCGGCAAGCGAAGAGGACCTGGGAGTTGACATCCACTTACTCAAAAGGGCTTTCATGTCGGCTCATTCCGAGGTGGAGGAGCTGTTCGATTCACTTATTTCCAGTTATCTTCACCATAATCCTGGCGGACAGGCGGCTATCAACAAAGCCGACGATATTCAGAAAAGAGGCAGATATACATGAGAATTAAGATCATAACCTCCAATGCGGGGAAGATGCGCGAGTACGCTCAGGCCCTTGAAGGATTGGGATTGGAGGCGTTCCAAGGGTCCGTACCCTATGACGAGATCCAGGCGGATACTCTGGAAGAGGTCGTCGGTCACGGCATGAGGGATTTGATGTTGAAAGAGGATTCTTTCATAATCGATGATTCCGGCCTGTTCATCGATCACCTAAATGGTTTCCCCGGCGTCTATTCGGCCTATGTCCTCAAGACGTTGGGCAATCAAGGAGTATTGAAATTAGTGGAGGGCGTCTCGGAAAGAGATGCCCGGTTCGAATGCTGCATAGGTTGCAAACTCCCGGGTAAAGAGCCTTTCATCGTCAGCGCTAGCTGTGAAGGGTTCATTCTGGATGCTCCGAGAGGGGAGGGGGGCTTCGGTTTCGACCCAATCTTCAGCTCCGACGGGGTGAGAAGCTTCTCCGAATTGGATATGGGGGAGAAGAACGCAATTTCCCATCGCGGTCTGGCGGTGAAGAAGTTGGCGGAGCGGATTGAATCCGAGGGGAGTCTCTGATATGACACTAAAAACTAAGACCGCATTGGTTACCGGAGCAGCGGGGTTCATTGGAAGCCATCTCGTGGACTCCTTACTGGAAAGAAGAGTCAAAGTGATAGGGGTGGACAACCTCAGCGCCGGCAAGGAGGCTTTCCTAACCGAAGCGATGCTGAACGACCGCTTTGAATTCCACAAACTGGATCTTCTCAAAGACGACCTCACGGAACTCTTGGAAGGTGTTGACGTGGTATACCACTTGGCCGCCAACCCTGACGTGAGATCCGGATCGCTGGACACAAGGCCGCATTTCGACCAGAACATACTGGCCACGTATCTGTTGTTGGAGTCCTGCCGTAAAGCAAGTTTGTCCAAGTTCGTATTCGCCTCGACATCAACTGTATACGGTGAGGTGGACGTGATGCCCACTCCAGAGGACTATGGCCCCTTGCTTCCAATATCCATCTACGGCGCCTCCAAACTCGCCTGCGAAGCTATGGTGTCAGCCTACAGCAATCAATACCAGATGCATTCCGTGATATTCAGGTTCGCCAATGTGGTCGGCCCACGGAGCACCCACAATGTTCTTCATGACTTCATACGCAAACTCCGTGATGAGCCCAAAGAGTTGGAGATACTCGGAGCGGAACCAGGTACATCGAAATCCTACATCCACGTGAGTGACACGGTCAACGGCATATTGATGGGATCGGAGAAATCCCAGGGATTGGTCGATGTGTACAACATCGGCTCCCGTGATTGGACCTTCGTCAAGGATATCGCCAACATCGTCGTCGACAAGATGTCACTCAAAGGGGTCGGATTCCACTGGACTGGAGGAGTGAACGGTGGAGGATGGGTGGGGGACGTCCGTAAGATGCTCCTCTCCACAAAGAAACTGGAGAAGTTGGGTTGGGCTCCCGAGCTCACCAGCTCCGAAGCGGTAGAATTGGCGACGATGGACATACTCTCCGAGTAGGGCAATGTTTATAGCCGTAACCAGGATTGACGATGAATACGATGGGGCCGTGGGGTAGTTTGGTATCCTTGTGGCTTTGGGAGCCACTGACTCCGGTTCAAATCCGGGCGGCCCCACCACTACCTCGGTGATTTAGCCACGGGAGTTTGTTCTATGGCTCATGATACCTTGCTGTTGATGGGGGCAGTTTTCATAGTTGCCGCCACCCCTCTGCTGGAGATTTGGATCGCCATCCCTCTGGGATTGGCTATGGGATTGGATCCTGTCCTAACCGCCATCGCGGCCGCTCTGGGCAATTTCATCCCCTTGTTGATAATCGTCGGGTTCTTCGAGAAGGTCAGAACCTGGTACGAGTCCCGATATCCCGATGGAGGCGGTTCGAAGGGACTGGAAAAGTTCCGGAGGATATGGGACCGTTACGGTCTGCCTGTTGCCGCTTTGAGCGCTCCCGCCAGCATAGGCACTCATCTGGCCATAATCATCATATTGATGTTGGGTACCGATGCCAAGAAAAGCCTGGCCTGGATGGCGTTCAGCATAATTGCCTGGGCGATAATCGTCACGCCACTGGCTTACTATGGGATCGCTCATCTGGGATGACTACTTTCGTCCTCTTTCCAAAGACTCGGTCACACCGGTTGCCATCCTCAAGGCCTGTATCAATCCTTCGGCATCGGCCGAACCTATCAGAAGCTTGGTCCCATCCCGACGTTGTATCTGGACGCCTTTGTTGCCTTGCATTATGTAGGCCCATCCCTCTGAGTTGAATCTTACCCCGAAACCACCGTAATCCCGCAACCAGTCATATCTCTTTACCCAGAAACCCTGAATATCCTCCACAGGTATCGTCAAGCGCTTCAATGGAAATACATTGAGACGAATGGATTCCTGGTCAACAACTGTTCTGAGTTTCAATGACAACAGGAAAGTGGGCAACAACAGACCAGTGAACAATACTATCAGCACCATGCCTTCATCACTGGCGGGATTGTCACCGACTGGATTCCCACCTATCAACTGCTCAAACACCATGTATAACGACACGGCTATGAGGAATGCCACTATGGGAAAAACCAGGCGCGGCTTCAAGCCCTGTGATTCTTTGTAAAGTGTCGATCCGTGGGTCACTCCTGGTAATCAGCCACGAAGATATTAAAACCCGTCCAGGGAATCAAGAGTGGGTTCCTGTTGCATGAGGGTGCTCGGCCACATCAATTCCATTACGCTGAGAAGACCTTTGGCGGTCATCATAGTCCTCGGACTGCTGACCGGGGCCGCCGGTCTTTCCCTCGCCATCAACGGATTAGACCAATTGTTCACGGTGGACCAGTTCCAACCGGATAGCGACGTCAAAGAGGCGAACGTAATTGTCAACAACGACTTCAGTGTCAGTTACTTGATTGGCCTCCTAACGAAGTACCATTGGAGTGCAAACGACCCGGAAACAGGCATACTTGAGGGTAATCTGAGGAAGGATCAGTTCATCACGGTGCTGGAGTTTGAACGCTCCCTTGCAGAACACGAGAAACTCAAGGAAGTCCTGGTCGCGCCAGTCATGCCTGGAATCTCCATCATCAGTCCTGTCAATCTCATAACCATAGCGATGTTCTATGAGTTGATCATACCATTTCCTGAAAAATGGCAAAGTCTGGGACTGGATCTGGAGCCGGTTATTGATCCCGTTACTGGAGAGCCGGTGCTGGATGTAGACGGCAATGTAACAATGAGCCCTCCGACGACGTGGGCCAACCTCATCAGGTTCATGGATTCAGAGACCGGACTCACATTCATAATCCACCGGGCTCTGAATGGCCTGCTTACGAACGTCGTCATACCTGAAGAGTATCAGGATAACCTCCTGCGCCTATTCTCAGACGACCTTCAATATCTCGTGACACCGGTCAATGCCAGCGCATCATTGACCCAGATCAAGGTCGACCGTTCCCTCTTCACGGAGGAGTTCGCGGCTCTGGATATCGAGATCCTGTTGTCGGATATGGCCAATGCCGCCGGAACTGACAGCGTCAGCTTCTCGGTGATGGGTAACCGTCTGATCGACCGTGACATAGAGCAGGCTGCCGTCAGTGACCTTGGCAGCCTTTTTCCCTTGGCCGTGATTGTGATAATCATAATGCTCTGGGCAGTCCTTAGAGAACCTGGCCAGGTGTTTGTTTCCGTTGCTGGGATAATGGCGGCCATCCTTTGGGTCTATGGGATAGGTACGGCCATGGGTATGGTCTTCAGCCCCCTGTCTCTGGCAGTGCCTTTCCTTGTCCTCGGAGTGGGTATGGACTTCGCCATCCATATGATTCTGGGCTACCGTCAGGAACGGCAGGGTTACGACGATCATGCGATATGCATACATCGGATGCTGAGGACCGTCGGTGCAGCTATACTTCTGGCCACCGTGACGACATGTATCGCGTATCTCTCCAACCTGTTCTCCGACATGGAGGGAATCATCCAATTCGGAATCCTCAATGCCCTGGGGATTTTCAGCGCGTTCGTGATAATGATTTTCCTCATACCTAGCTACCTGACCATCAAAGAGGGTAAAGCTAGTGACTATGTTGTAAAGAGGGAATCCGTCCTTCTTAAGGACGTTCTCGCATCGTTGGACGAGCTTCTTAGAAGAAAAGGTACAGTGATCGTCGTAGCCGTTCTGATACTCAGCGGAGGGATGATCGTCGCCGCAGCCAATGTCGCCATCGATTTCGACGCTCAGGACTTCGTACCACGAGGCTCGGATTCGGATAAGACGGTGCGATATATCAACGACAACTTCCAGACCACCGGTCTGACAAGGGTGCATGTCCTTGTTGATGGAGATTTCTCGGACCCGGTTCTGATGCAAATTATGCAGGAGTACCTGGATTCGATGGATGGCAATCCGTTCATAGTGCAGACCGGCGGTTCGAACCGGATCGAATCCGTTTTCAGCGTGATGCGCACATGGGGGAGTGAGTCTTTGACCGGAGACCCGCGTTACGATCCTTCATTCGCTGCGCTTTACAAAATACACTTCAATCCCGAGGACGGCAGATATCTGGGAGGGGCAAACGCAAGCTATCTGGATGAACTCCAGGGAACAATAATGCTGAATCCGGACATGAGTATGGAATTCATCAGATATTTCAACTCCAGCACCGGACTGTTACGCTTATCCATCGAGGTCTACGATAATCTTGAGGAGTCCGCAATAATCGAGATGACCTCGCTCCTCAGGGAAAGTATGGAGATATTGGAGGACGAGGGTTATGAGACGATGATCACAGGAAGCCAGCTAAAGGTGGTGGAGATTGTTGATGCCATACGCGAGGCACAACTAATCTCCCTGATAGCCACTTTGGCCATGGCGCTGGTGATAGTCTGCGCATTGACGATGGTTATGGGCAGAGGAGTAACTCTGGGAGGATTGGCCTTACTGCCCTCGATATTGACGATAGTATGGTTATGGGGTGCCTTGTATCTGCTGGGCATATCCTTGAATCCCATAACGATGACCGTAGGAGCTCTGACCGTCGGCCTGGGGGTGGATTATGGGATCCACATAACGAATCGTTTCGCAAATGAGGTGAGCGGAAAGGGAATAAGGGAGGCGACTTCCTTGGCCATTCAGGAGACTGGGCGGGGCGTTATGGGTGGCGCACTGACGACCGCCCTGTCATTCGGAGTGTTGGGCTTCTTCACCATCCGCCCCATCGCCGAGTTCGGACTGATGATGATGATGGCAGTGTGCGGCGCGATGGTGATAAGTCTGCTCATCTTACCGCCCCTTCTAGGGTACTGGGCCCGGTGGAGGGGTCTCAGCGGATGAAGCAGGTGTGATGATAGGTTCCCATATCCTTGGAGTATGATAGTTCCATTTCGGAGAATATCCTCATCACATCCTCAGGCCCTAGCCTATCCTCTTCAGGCGGACCCTCGACACCACTGTCTTTCCTGTGCTCCACCACATGGAGCATGCCTTTGGGCTTCAGAACTCTGAATATCTCAGTGACTAGGTTTGGCAGGTCCTCAATCTCATGCAGGGTGTTAACCATGACCGCTGCATCAGCCTCGGCATCACCCAAGGGCAACGGAGGGGCCTGACCTATGGCCGTCGTCAGTCCTACTCTGAGTTCATCAGGGGTACGGGCGATGAGGTCGAATATCATCGTCTCCTCCATATCCAGAGCGGTAACGCTACAGCCCCTCTGCAAGAGAGGTATCGTCACATAACCGTTGCCGGCACCGATGTCCACCCAATGCTCTCCGCTGGATGGGTCAAGGGTCTCCATCAGATCTGTGATTGGTTGACGTGCCTTCCTCTCCTCGCCCCAAAGCTTTTCCCTCTTCCGGATGTCGAACAGGTGAGGCATAAGTAGGAAATCGTATTAGCGATATATCAATGGGATTACAACAATAGTTAAATCGCAAGCACACGATTGATGGTGTATGGGTAAGGCACCTGATGTGAACGATATTGCTCCTGATTTCACCCTCGACACCACCGTTAAAGATGGTTTCAACCTTCATGAGGAGGTGAAAAAGGGGCCGGTACTGCTGTATTTCCATTTAGCCGCCTTCGGAATAAATTGCACGAATTTCATGGTGAAGCTCATAGAGAGGGCGGATGACTTTGAGAAACTTGGAATCCGCCTGATGCCCATTAACCCTGACAGTAAGGAAATCCACAAGAAATGGATAGAAAGGATGGATTCGCCTTTCGAGCACATCATCGATGACGGGCAGAAGGTCAGTGCGGAGTATGACGCCATCGTCAGAGACGCACCGCTAACCAAGGGGTTCACCAACCGCGAGTTCTTCCTTGTCGACCGTGACGGTGTAATAAAATACAAATGGAAGGCCGATGTGCCCAAGACCCTTCCTGACGTCGAGGATATCTTAAAGTCCTTGGAGAACGCTTTGAGATAGATGTCAATCGGATGGTACAGACCAAAACCACTGGAGTTGGGTCAGGATGCGCCCGATTTCGATTTGGAATCCACTTCTGGCAAACTCTGCCTGAGCGATTCCGTAAAGGATGGTCCGATAATCATCGCATTCTACATGGGCGATTTCGGGACCACGTGCTCGTGGGTCTTAAGCAAGTTCCGTGATATATGGAATGAGTTGGAATCTCGAGACATCCGGCTCTGGGCCATATCCCATGACAGTATGTCTATGCATAGACGCTATCATTCAAGGATGGATTTTCCCTACCCTCTCCTCTCCGACGAGGATGAGAAGGTGATGACCGATTACGGTTGCCGCATAGAGAATCATGACATATACACCGGCATGGCGGGCAGGGCGGTATATGTGGTCGATGAGAACGGTGCCATAGTCTACGCCTGGGCGGCGTTGGAGGACCCGGCGCAGGCACCGGACTACAAAGGTCTTTTGGATTTCATCAAGGATTTCCGCTCCCCGAGATGAGCCTCGGTAACCCTCATGAAGGCTGAGTCCCGGTGGACATCGGCCTCGTACTCATCGACTATCAAACTCTGAATGTGTATCGGAGAGTCCAATGTGAGAGTCTCATACTCGCCTCCCTCCCCGGCGACGCTGATGCCGTATCTCTCCGATTTTATCCTCAGCGTCTTCAAATTATCAGAATCGATGGTACCACCCAACCAGGTCTCGTCCAGTCCCTCGGCCATCACCGCCACTATTATGGAAACTATGCCTGCGTCCACCATTTCCGTGACGATCATGTCCTGGTCCTTCCTCCATAACGGCGACATCACCTTATGGCCGATACGGTCGCAAACCCGGTTGATCCTATCCCACTGGTAATCGGAGGCCAATGCCCCTGTGATTACTCCCTCGACATCAAGCCCCCGCAATGCATCCTCCAAGGCCGCAAGGTCTTCCGCCTCATCAACCCCTCCCTCGACCTGGACAAGTTTCTTTCCCATGGCCTTAGCCATCAACGGTATCAGATGCAGATTAGGAGTATGGAAAACCCAGGAGTCCCCGCGCTTGGGGATGATGTTCACAAGGTACGGTACCTCATGGCCCATCTGCTCCATCAAATACAGAGCCATCATGGAGTCCTTACCGCCCGAGAATAGGGATGCCAACCTCACGACTCCATTACACAGGTGGCGGTATTTCTAGCTTATCCGACATTAAACTTTAAGATGTCAATACCATTCCTCAATCATGTACTGCCTGCGTTGCGAGAGGGAACTCCCCAATGAGGAGGTCGATCGCAAGAACCAGGAGTTGAAGTCCCTTTACGGGATTGATTCACTCGAGAAGGGTCTTTGTCCGGTCTGCGGTAGTGAGATGGTCGATAAGGAAGTGAGATTATGAGAATTGAGGATCTCACCCGTGACGAATTCAGTGCCGCCATCAACCTAGACCCGATCATCATACTACCTTTGGGCGCCACCGAGGCCCATGGGCCTCACCTTCCTCTAGGTACTGACAGTCTGCAACCGGAATGGGTCGCCGACCAGTTGGCAGAGAGGATCGGAGCCTTGGTGGCTCCACCCATCCGTTACGGGATGCATTCATCCACCCGCAACATGCCGGGCACTATCGACCTGTCCTTCGATACCCTTTATCATCTGATATCGGACATACTCGAATCTTTGGTCCGTAACGGCGCCAAGAGGTTCCTGGTTCTTTCAGGTCATGCCGGCGGCTCGCATATGACCGCTATCAAGGAAGCCTGCAGACGGACGGCGACCGCCTATGATTCACGCATAATGTTCCTCAGCGACTATGACCTGGCAGCGGAGCTTGCACCCCGCAGGGGCGTTGCTCCTGGGGACGGCCATGGAGGAGAGGTGGAGACCTCGAGGATCATGCACATCAGACCGGACCTGGTCGGTGACGACAGACCGGAGGGAGAGTTCATAAGTCATGGGTTCATGGTATTGCCTGACCCCGAGTGCTGCTTCCCCCAAGGATTCGCCGGAGAACCGGCCAAAGCCACGGCCGAACTGGGCGAGGAACTGAACTGGCACGTGGTCAAACGTCTTGAAGAACTTATAATGAGGGACGGCCTTTGAACCCTGAAGACTTGAAGAGAATGGCTGCCGAGAAGGCGGTGGAGTTTGTCGAGGATGGGATGACGGTTGGTTTGGGCACTGGCTCAACCGCTTATTACGCCATAAAGGCGGTGGGTCGATTGGTCGATCAGGGTTACGACCTGGAATGTGTCGCAACCTCGTTGCAGACGGAGAGGATCGCCCGTGAGAGTGGCATCGACGTGATGGACATGAACTCCGTTGAGAATGTGGACCTGACCATAGACGGTGCTGACGAAGTGGATCCCTCTCTGCATCTCATCAAAGGCCTAGGCGGAGCATTGCTCCGTGAGAAGATAGTGGCAGCGGCCACCGAGATGGAGATCATCGTCGTGGACAGCAGTAAGCTGGTCCAGAAGCTCGGCACCCGATCGCCCCTGCCGGTGGAGGTTTTGATTTTTGGAAGCGACCACACCGCGGCCAGGCTAAAAGCACTGGGTTGTGACCCGGTGTTGAGAACCAAAGAAGGAGAGGCTTTCATAACCGACGGCGGCAATCTGATTTATGACTGCCATTTCCAGGATGGTATCGGTCATCCATTTCATATGGAGTCGAAAATAAACACCATAGCCGGTGTGGTCGACAACGGCCTGTTCCTAGATGTGGCTAAGAAAGTGGTGGTCGCCCACCAGGACCGCTTGGAGATTCTCGATAAGCCACCGGCTTAGACGATTTTACGGAGCTCCTCAACGTTGAGGAGTATGCCCTGCACACGGTGCTTCTCATCTTCCTCGAGGGCATCGATGATCTCTGGGAACCCAACGGCCAACTGATAGGCGTGAACCGGTCGGCCTTTACCCTTCTTCTTGATGTCTCTCTTCTCCACCCACCCACGGTTGCGCAGTTCCTGCATCGCGATTGAAACCTCTGGTTGGCGGAGAGAGGTGGAGTTCTCGATGTCCACGGAAGTGGTCTCAGGGGTGTTCTTCAAAAACACCAGCGTCTTGGCCACGTTCTTTCTCATGCCTGTCTTTAATAACAGGTCCACGAGTCTCTCGTCCTCTGGTTTCCATGTGTTTTCTGTCATAGGTTGTATAAAAATAATTATTCTAATTATATAGACCTTTGCATTAAACTAAAATTAAGTGATAATATCTATTTGACCCAAAAACATGACCTAGTCGGACCTCTTACCTTAACATGTCCCAGGGTTGCATCGCCCATACGATATGTTTATGTATTATCGCTATCTAAAGGGTTTTTATACGACATCAGTATTAAGCACTGTCCCCTAAGGTGATTACCATGAAGCTACCTAGGATCATTTCAACCTACTGCCCGCATTGTAAGGTCCATAGTGACCACGATGTGGAGCGCGTGAAAAAGAAAAAAGCAAGCGAACTAAAGTGGGGTCAGAGGCGTTTCAGGAAGGTCACTGCCGGTTACGGTGGTTTCCCCCGTCCCAAACCAGAAGGTAGGGAGAAACCGACCAAGAGGGTCAACCTCAGATACCGCT
>SKHQ01000025.1 GCA_007116915.1 Candidatus Methanomethylophilaceae archaeon | reverse complement strand
ACCACGATTATTATCAGCACCACTATCAGGACGATTATGCCCACGCATACCATGCAGATCGTCTCGAGGATCCCCCATATGTCTATGAGGTCGACGTTGCTTTGGATCTCAAAGCTACCGGCACCGCCTGTGTTCCACAGGACTATGTAATACTCGCCGGAATGAGTAGTGAGGTATGAGCCGGGCAAAGGTGTGCCGACCGAAGCCACGCCCGCAGTGAGGTTATCGTGGGGGCCGTTTTTATTTTCCTCGAACAAAACGTACTGGGTTGAATTGAAGACGTAGAAATTCATCGGGCCGCCGGACTTGGCCGTCACCAAGTAATTGAACGTGAAGCCTTCGTCCATATAGACTATCCAGGTCACATGGGCGTTGGAAGATATCGTCCTCTCCTCGGTATACGTCATCAAAGGAGTGAGTTCACATCCCGAACAGGCGGGCGCCACATCGTCCGTCCCGGCTTGCACCGGCACGGCGGCGAGGATCATACTGAAAATCAGCGTCAGAGCGAATGATGCCAGCACCAGCCGGCCGAACGGTTTCGAACTTCGTTTCATACTAAGGGGGAAAATGCATCTTACAGGTATTTCTCCTTATCTAACCGTGTTAAGGATTCAAAAAGTAAAATATCGAAGACCTCGGCGGAATAAGACCGCCGGAGGCCGGTTGGTGTTTGAATATCCTCAGATCCTCTCGTAGAGGTACCAGTACTTGGAGTTTTCATCGCTGGCCAATAAGAGGGACACGGCGATGATCACCAGTATGAGGAATATCGCCAGGGCGCTTGCGAGGTTTAACAGAATGGCTGCCAGGCCGAAGACCATTATCAATACGCCTGCGACCATTGTCAGCTCCCATGTCCACTGGGTGCCTTGCATGAATCCGCCCGCGTATGCGAGCAGCATCACGCCCAGTCCCAGGAATACTCCGGTGGCGTATAGGTCCTGCACCGTTATGCTGTATAATGCCATGACCATCGAGCCAACCGCGGCTACGAGGGCCAATGCCGAGGATGTGACAATATTCTTCGGTCTTTCGTCCATGTTTACACCTGCGGGTAAATACGAATCCTGGTTTAAAACCTGTTCTCTGTTCAGAGCACTTCGGCCTTGATTATTTTGATATCGTTGAGAGGGCGGTCCTGAGCCCCGGTGGGTGCGACAGCGATCTTATCAACGATGTTCATCCCCTCATCGACCTCCCCGAACACAGGGTGCTTGATGTGGGGATACCTCTGATCATCCCAGTCGAGATAGGTGTTATCGCCCAGGTTGATGAAGAATTGGCTGCCGCCCGTGTTGGGCTGACCGGTGTTGGCCATGGCGATTGTGCCCCGGGTGTTGGTGTGTCCCTTGACGAACTCATCCTCGATGTTGTAGCCCGGACCGCCGCAGCCGGTGCCGGTGGGGTCTCCCCCTTGGATCATGAAACCGCTGATAACACGGTGGAACAGGATGCCATCGTAGAAACCTTCGGACACCAGCTTGATGAAGTTGCCGCCGGTGATTGGCATGTCGTCGTAAACCCGGATGACTATGTCCCCGCGGGTGGTGTTCAATCTTACAAGTCTGCCTTCACGCATGTCACCGCCAATGAGTGATGACGGTTATAATTTGCTCATCCATAGATGCTAGTGTTGCCGTTGGTGAAGTCATCGAATTCACTCAGCATTTCCATGTACTCGTTGACATACCCCTCGCTGAGACGGCTGGAGTAGACCGACGATGCCAGCACCACGGCCACCAGACCCAACGCGAAAATCAGGACCGTCCTCTCGAATCCGGGGATGACCGCCAAAACCAGCATCAGTAGTGCCGATGCCTGGGCCTGCAACACGGAGGGTCGGAGGTCGTTCAGCCTCTCTATCTCCCCCAGCAACAAAGCACTATAACCGACGGAGGAGCGCGCCCGCTCCCACTCCTGTTTGGCCAAGGTGGAGACGGGCAGTCCGCCGATGTCCTTGATCCCCCTGAGCTCACGATAGCGTCCGATCTCCTTGCGGGAGTGACGTACGGTTGCCACCATACGCGGCACCGATATCACCGCCAACAGTAGGGAAACGAAGAAAAGCGCCAGGAACAGGTCGTCTTGGCCTATCAGACTCATACTCATATAATGTCACCTTCCGTTTAAATAAATGGCCCGGCCGTCAGACCCAGTCCTGAAGTTGATGATTCTCGTTGAAGAACGATTCCCGGGCCAAGGTGACCGTTGCCAACGACGTTATGACTCCACCGCCCACTATCATCAGGAATATCACCAACTGGAACTGCGCCGCCACCAGGGGTTGAACCCCGGCCATTATCAGACCGGCCATGGCACCGGGGATGAAGATTATGCCCAGGGTCTTCATGCGGTCTATGGTCGGTATCAACGCCGTTCGGATAGCCATGCGGTCTATATCCTCCACCGCCTGGGACGATGTGGCGCCCAAGGACAATCTGGTCTCAATCATTCCTCGCCCCGTTTGGAACTCACGGGTCATGCGGTCCATGGTCAGGGAGCATATGTCCATCGAGTTACCGAAGGCCATTCCCGCCAATGGTATCACGAATTCCGGTCGGAGCGGAATCGCGTCGGCGACAAGTAAAACCGATAACGAGAGTACGGAACCTAAAGATATGGATGCGGCGGTCGTGCGGAATGCGAAGGGCATGTCGGGTGAGCGCTTCGCAGAACGTGCTGCGGATATGATCGCCATTCCCGTGACCATCACGGCGGCGGCGGGGAGCCAGATCGTACCTTCGCCCTCCCATTCGATCAAGGCCATCAATATTATGGAGACCAAAGCCAGCTGCGCTCCGCCGATTATGAACCCTTTGGTCATATCCTTCCCGATCCCCACCCGCTTCCAGGACGACACCAGGACAACCAGGAAGAACAGAATGGACACGGATGCGAGGATTACGAGGCCTTCCCAAGGCGTCTGCGCAAAACCGGGGTTCAATAGACACCGCCTCCTTGCAAATCCCTGCCATCCGACATCACTGCCTCTCCGTCCTTTACGTGGACTATGTGATCGGAAACCCTCTTCGCCTGCTCTATGTCGTGGGTGACCCAAACGACCGTGGTTCCTTCGTCCCTCATACGCATGACGCTCTGTTCGATGATATCTGAGCTTCGTGGGTCGACGCCTGACGTCGGTTCGTCGAGTAGGAGAGCATACGGCGATAATGCAATGGCACGGGCCAATGCCACCCGTTTGCGTTCCCCTCCCGAGAGTCTTTCCGCATCACGTTCCAGATAACCCGTCGATAGTCCCGCGGCCTCCAAGGCATCTGCAGGGTTGAAATCCGTGATCCCGTGCATCCGGGTTGCATAGCACACGTTGTCCTCGACGCTGCCGGGGAACATCGTGCTATCCTGGGGGACGAGTACCGCCTCCTTCCTCAAGGATACTGGGTCTTTTGATGTGATCGCAGTACCGCGATAGGTCAACTGACCGGAATCCGGCTCCATCAGACGGTTCAATAGTCGCAACAGTGTGCTCTTCCCGCTTCCCGAGGGGCCGACCAACGAGGTTATCCTCCCCGCAACGATGTCGAGGTCCACGTTATTCAGAACCGTTCGGCCTGACAGCGCTTTTCCAACGCCCCGCAGTGAATAGAGGTTCATTCGTTCAGCTCCTTGTACAGCTCTTCCACTTTAATCTTGAGCGATTCTAGGACGGAGCGTCCAGATTTCGTAGCCCTATACACTTTCCTGATGCTCCCTCCTGACTTCTCCTCATATGATGAAAGCAAGCCCTCTGATTCCATATCGGCAAGGATCGGGTAGATAGTTCCCGGGCTGATTTGATAGCCGTGATGCTTCAGCTCCTGTATCATCCACAGACCGTACGTCCCTTCCGGAGACGTTGCGTGATGAAGGATATGGACACGGACGAAACCCATGATCAGCTTTCTCTCATACATCGTTATCGGTTTTCGATAACGTAAAACTACGATAAGATGTTTCTTATGTTAAAGAAAAAATGAAAAATGTTTGATTTCGAACCTAAAGGTCCTTGGTGGTGAACCACCAATCGTAACCCTGGCCGCGGCGCTTCTTCGCCTCTTCAACGGTGGAGGCGGGAGGGATTATGACCTTGCTTCCCAGCGAGAGCGACTCGTTGTTCGGCCAGTTCTCGGGCATGGCGACCTTGTTCTCGTCAGCGGTCACAAGCGCCTTGAGCGCCCTCAGCACCTCGTTGACGTTCCTGCCGACCTCTTGAGGGTAGTAGATTATCAGCCTGATGATTCCCGCGGGATCGATGATGAACACCGCTCTAACGGTGTTGCTGGCCTTTCCAGGATGGACCATCCCCATCTCCTTGGAGAAGTCACCGTGGTCGGCGATGATCGGGAAATTTATCTCCACATCCAGATTGTCAGCTATCCACTCCACCCATTTGATATGAGAGAACACCTGGTCTATGGAGAGGCCGATGAGCTCCGCGCCTAGCGCCTTGAACTCATCCGCTTTCTTGGCGAATGCCACGAACTCGGTGGTGCAAACCGGAGTGAAATCGGCGGGATGGCTGAAGAGCACGAACCATTTTCCCTCGTAGGCGTCGGGCAGCTTCATAATCCCGTGGGTCGTTTTCACTTCCACCGTAGGGAACTTGTCCCCTATCAGGGGCATCCCCTTTTTCTGTTCCTTATCGTGATGCATGATTTACCTCCTATATGCTGTTAAGATAATTTTGTCCGATATATGGCATTGTCGATTTCACAACGGATCGTGTGGAATCGAATTCGTCAGCTGGCGTTCCTATCAAATATCATGGACCTGATTCGTGGATGATAAAAATGGATTCCCATTATCTCATAAGCTCGGAGTCGGTGACAGAGGGCCACCCTGACAAGGTATGCGATCGGATATCGGATGCAGTCCTCGACGCTCATCTGGCACAGGATCCGGAAGCCCGTGTGGCCTGTGAGACTGTGGTCACCACCGACAAGGTGTTCGTCCTGGGGGAGATCAGTTCCAAGGCCGATGTTGATGTGGATTCCATCGTCAGGGAGACGCTGCGCGAAATGGGTTATGATGACCACGATGTGGGATTCAGCGCCGATGGTTGCGAGATCCATGTGCTGCTCAAAGAACAGTCACCCGACATAGCCCTGGGCGTGGGTTGCTCCGAGGAGGAGAGGTCCATGCCCGGTGAGAACGAGGCGAACACCATGGGCGCCGGGGACCAGGGCATGATGTATGGCTATGCCAGCAACGAGACGGCTGAGATGATGCCATTGCCCGTGCTTTTGGCTCACAAACTAACGCGCAGACTCACCGATGTGCGGAAAGAGGGTTTGATCGACTACCTCCGTCCCGACGGTAAGGCGCAGGTGACGGTCAAGTATCTGAACGGCGACCCGGTCGGTGTGGAGACCGTGGTCGTATCAGCACAGCACCGTGACTGCGTGACCCATGAGCAGATACGCAGGGACATACTCGACAAGGTGATTTCAGAGGTAATACCTGCCGACATGGTCGGTCCTGAGACCCGCTACTACATCAATCCGACCGGCCGTTTCGTCATCGGCGGACCGCAATCCGATGTCGGTCTGACCGGCAGGAAGATAATCGTAGACACCTACGGAGGCGTGGGGCGCGTGGGAGGAGGTTGTTTCTCCGGCAAGGACCCCAGCAAGGTCGACCGGTCCGGCGCCTATGCCGCCCGCTATGTCGCCAAGAACATCGTCGCCGCCGGACTGGCGGACAAATGTGAAGTGGCTGTGGCGTACGCCATCGGCATCGCAAACCCCGTCTCGGTCTGGGTGGACTGTTTCGGAACCGCCAAGGTCGACGAGGGCGAGATAAACAGGATGGTCAGCGAGGTGTTCGATTGGAGGCCTTACGCGATAATCAAGAGGCTGGGGCTTCAGGCCCCCATCTACAGACAGACCTCCAGTTACGGGCATTTCGGCCGTGGCGACCTCGATCTGCCCTGGGAGCGGACGGACCTGGTCGATTCCATGCGGGAATGGTTCGCATAAAACCGTTATTCTTTCCATTGTTCCGTATGCAACGCTATCCAGCCTAGGCTTTGAAGTTTATTCAGACGCCATTAAATATTTGTTTTGAAATCTACTAACATTAATTGATAATAAAATCAATTAATCAAATCCATAATCAGGTGATTGTATTCCCGAGAAGGACAGAGGAGATTCCCGCAACGTGGCCGTGGCGACAGCTTTGGACACCGGCCAGGCACAGTTCGTTTTCCGACCGGAGACGACCAGGCTGATGGCCAAAGGGACGTGGAACGCCTTCCTGGGAATCATGGTGGTGGTGTTCATATGGTGGTTCGTGGCGGAGGCGATGATGTTCCTGCGTGGAGTCCCTTTCCCCACCCCTCCGGAGACCATGAGTGCTTTTTGGCAGGCCATCATGGGCGCGGATGTGCATGGTGAGAGCATCTTCGCACATGCCAACGCCTCCCTACAACGATGGGGGCAGGGGTATCTGATCGCCCTCGTACTGGGCCTGGCACTGGGCCTGGCGTTCGGCACCATGCCCCGACTCCACGACGTCGGTATGATATCCGTGTACGTTTTCCAGATGATACCCGGTCTGGCATGGATACCCATAGCCATGCTGATATTCGGTCTGGGTGAGACAGCCACCGTCTTCATAATCGTCATGACCGCCATACCGCCGTTGGTGATCAACACCGCGGGCGGCATCCGTGAGGTGCCGGCGGTATACACAAGAGTGGCCAGAATGTCAGGGAAGGATGACAGTGCCCTTTTCATGAAGGTCCTGCTCCCTGCCGCTTCGCTATCCATAATAAACGGCATGCGTATCGGACTCGCTAACGGTTGGAGAGTCTTGATCGCCGCAGAGATGGTCGTGGGTGTGGCCCTCGGCCTTGGATTCTCGATATACCAATCCCGTTACAGCCTGGACTTCACCGCCTCATTCGTGAGCATCATGGCCATATGCATCATCGGTCTGACGATTGAGAAACTGCTCTTCGTGAGCATGGAGAACCGCGTACGGAACCGTCTCGGTCTGGATAGGGAGGACTGAAAAGATGTTGGCGTCCTTGAGGAATGTTTCCAAGGTGTTCACCGATCCGCGCAACGGCCGTGGTCTAGTGGCTCTAAACGGCATAGACTTGGATGTCAAAGAGGGTGAGTTCCTGTGTCTGATAGGCTCAAGCGGTTGTGGAAAAAGCACCACCTTGAATCTCTTGGCTGGTTTCGAGTCGCCGACGCGCGGGGATGTGCTGTTCAAGGGCAAGAAAGTCATCGGCCCGTCACCTGAACGCGGCGTGGTCTTCCAGGAGCCCAGCCTCTATCCGTGGATGTCGGTCCTTCAGAACGTGATGTTCTCCGTCCAAGAGAAAAACGGCAGGGAGAGTCTGGCCATGGAATACCTGAAGATGGTCGGTCTGGACGGATTCGCTAACTCCCGCCCCAGCGACCTCTCCGGCGGGATGAAGCAACGTGTGGCCATAGCCCGCGCGTTGGCCATGGGACCTGACCTGTTGTTGATGGATGAGCCCTTCGGTAGCCTCGACGAGCAGACGAGGAGAAAACTGGACAATGATGTGCTTAGACTGTGGAAGGAAGGTTCCAAGACCGTGGTCTTCGTGACACACAACATAGACGAGGCCCTGATGTTGGGCACCAGAGTGGTGCTCATGTCCGCATCCCCGGGCAGGATTGAGAGGGAGTGGGTATTGGACGCGGATTGGCCGCGTGACCTTTCCAGCCCATCGATGATGAGTCTTAGAGAAGAGATCATCGGCATGCTACAGGCCTGCGCCTGTGCCAACGGAGCGGCTCCGGTGCAATTGTTGACGATAGGAGACTGAAGCGATGAAAGCGATACAGATTTTCTCATTGGTCCTGGTGGGCGCACTCCTCCTCGCCGGAGTGGCTGTCGTGCTGCCTTTGCTCAATGACGATACGGTCACGGTAGCATTCAGCGAAAAATCGAACTTCGAGACCCTGATCATCGCCAAGGAGACCGGAATGCTGGAAGAGGCGGGGATAAAACCTCTTGTAGTCACGGGAGGGATACGGGCGGCCGAGGCCCTTGTGACTGGTTCGGCTGACATGGCCGCCATGGGCGACGGCCCGGCCATAAGCACGATCTCCAAGGACAACGGCGCCATGATAGTAGCGCGCTTCATCAACGGCGAAGGCATGCATCGTTTCATCGCTCACACCGACATCCTAGAGCCCAAAGACCTGGAGGGAAAGAAGGTCGGACTCCAACAAGGATCGAGCACCCACGGCGCATTCCTGCGCTGGATGGATGCTAACGGGGTTGACTCCAGTAAGGTCATCCTAGTCCCCATGGATCCGATCAACATCCCCCTCGCCATGCAGAGCGGGGTTTCAGGCCAGGACCAAAACGGCATAGTTGCAATGGTCGGTAGCGAGCCTTGGGCGATCGCCACTGAAAGGCTGTGTGGAAGCGCGGTCCATGAGATAGGCAACTCCTCCGGGCAGGGAACGACATTCCCGATGGTCCTTTTGGCCTCCCAGAGGATAATGGAAAGGAACCCGGCCGCCGTCTCCGCCATGATAGAGATATTGATGAGAAGTAACCAATTCATCATCGACAACTGGTCGGAGGCCATGGACATCTGTGCGTCACGTACTGGTGTTGCCGATGCGGCGGAACAGGAGATGTGCAGCCTGCTGCAGAATTATGAGGTGGGATTCAATGGAAGCGACCTCCAGAGCCTGGAGATGGCCGCAGAGGTCATGCTGGAGTTCGGACGGATATCCTCTTTGCCGGACATCCCCTCGCGCATTGATCTGCGTTTCCTAGCCGGCCTCGATACGTGAGAACGGGCATCAGAGGATTCTAAGTTTCAAGGACCGTTTACACGGGAAGGGAGCCAGAAAATACTGGCGGGCCCGAAGGGATTCGAACCCTTGACCGATCGGTTAAGAGCCGATCGCTCTACCTAGCTGAGCTACGGGCCCGTGTGATTCGGAGATTACCTTTTTGTTAATAAAGGTATCGAAATCACAGCCTTACTTCGAAACTCTGGGTGAGTGATTTATCGATATTTTCGATATGATGGCGGATCGCGGAGAATAACCTTTGGGATGCCCTAGACCGGAGCCCGTAGACGATCGTCCAGGACCTCCCAGCCGCACCATCGGCAATTTTCATCATTGATGAACACCTTGCCGTTGCACTGCGGGCATCTGCCGATGTAGGATTTGGAGACTACGTCGTCCGGAACTTTACGTGGTCTCGTGTACTGGCTATAGGGGCGATTGCCGTTGAAATTCCTTATGATGGTGTAATATAGAATCCCAAGCCCCATCAGGACGGGGGGCCACATTATCAGTAGGAAGAGTTCGGAACTGAATTCGTTTCCTATGAATGTCGCATATACAGTGGTGGGCAGGAGGGCAGTCCCTATGACCATGATGGCCCTTGCCCCCATACTGCCGCCCATGGCCCTGTCGTCCTTATGAATTATCTTTATCTGCTCACCATCTATGGATTTCATCTGTCATAGATAATAGTTTACAGGTCTTTGCTGAAAATTCAAATACCGGGGTTGTGGATTAGGAAACATGAGCAGCCTAAAGGTGAGGGACGTCATGACCACGAATCTGGTCACGGTCCAAGCGGACGATACTATCAAGCAGGCAACGCTCAAGTTCGCACTAGGCGGGATATCGGGGGCGCCCGTTGTCGATGACGACAACCGTCTGGTAGGCATCCTGAGTGAAACCGACATCCTGGAATTGGTCATGAAATACCAGGACAAGCTGCGTATGGGACATCCCTCCCTTAACATTCTCAGCATGCCCTTCGACATAATCGGCGATGATGACGCCCGGGAGACAGTGGTGAAGATATCGGATACTCCGGTGAAAGAGGTGATGACCAGGGCGGTGCTGACTGTAGGTCCCGATGCTCATATCATCGACACCGTGGAGAGGATGATTGAAAAGAAGGTCAACAGGGTGCCGGTGATAGAGAAGGATACCCTTGTCGGCATAGTAACCCGCGGCGACATCATCTTCGCCATATACCGTAACAAGGGAGGATGAACGTATTTTCACTGATCCCCAGCACTCATTTATCACTGTCTGGGCATCTCGCGTGGTCTGCCCATGATAGAAGTCCATGTCCTTGCCAGCGGTAGCGACGGCAACTGCGTCGTTGTGAGGACCCCGGAAGGAAGCGTGATGATCGACGCCGGACTGAACGGCAAGAGACTCACCGAGCTCATCGGCCGTGTCGGCATCGATAGTGAGGAGATCTCCGCCATAATTCTCAGCCACGAACATATAGACCATGTGCGCGGAGCGGGTGTACTGTCCAGAAGATGGGGTGTGCCGGTGATGGGCAACATGAATACACTGTCCAACGCCTCGATCGGGAAGGTCGGATACGAAAGCTTCCGAACCTCGGAGCCTTTCAGCATCGGAGGTATAGATATTACGCCTCTGCCGACGTCCCATGACGCCATGGAACCAAACGCATTCCTTCTCTGCCAAAGCGACAACCGGGTGCTCATCGCCACCGACACCGGTATCATGACGGCACCGGTAGAGGCGGCCCTCAAGGACGTTGACGTTGCCGTTATCGAATCCAATTATGACGAGAAGATGTTGCAAGATGGGCCATACCCACTTTATTTAAAAAGACGCATTTCCGGGGAATCGGGCCATCTTTCCAACATCGATTGTGGTATATCCCTACGCAACACCATGGGCAACGGTAGGAAGATATTCCTCGCCCACCTCAGTAAGAACAACAACACCCCTGATGCGGCCCGGGACACGGTGGCACGGATAACCGGCATAAAACGGATGAACATCGACTGTCTGGAGTTCCCCGGCGACTACCGTACCGTCAAATCCCTATAGACGAGGTTTGACCTCTATGGCCGCCTCACGACTTATCAGCGCCTCAGCCAAGCTGCGCGGCATCAGTACCACATCCTCTTTTTGCAGCGTATAATCACGGTACGGGCCTGAGAATGTGGGCAGATCCTGCAGGATACGGATGACCAGATTGTCCTTCTCGTCGTCATCGATCAGGACGTCGCAGCCTTCGACCAGCTCCTCATCACCAGGCAACTGTTCTATCTCGGACTCCTGCCCATCCGCTTCCTCGATAGGCTCCGCGTCATAGGCGGGCGCCTCCTCGGTATCAGCCATGACTGGTTCGATGGGCGCGGGAAGGGGTTCTGTGGAAAGCTCCGCTATACGGAAGTCCCTCCTCCGGAGCTGGGGAAGGGCCTCGCGGTGGGAACGGAACGACTCCAGTATCTTCTGATAGAGCGCCCTTTCCTCGGATGTGAGCCTCTCAAAGGAGTTGCCGTAACCCACGCCTCCCTTGAGTGCCATGGATGCGATCTTTACCATCCGGTCATCGATGATACGCTGTGCGATATCCATCATCTTCTTCCGTCTTTGGTTCAAACCCTCGCATACTATGGAGTCCGGATCTTGGGTGAGGGCTTTCTCGTATTCCCTCTGAGTCCGCGTGATCATTTCCGCTAGTGATGGATAGAAATCGTGCCTGATCTCCGATAACGAATTCGAGGACCTCTCCTTGCGATAGAACGAGGTGAGTTCCTCATATACCATCGACTCTGCTGGAGGCGGTCCCATGTTTCTCATCATCCGGTTGTCTGTATATGATTCTTATGAGAGATGGGAAACATCATTAAGTGATATCACCTATGGCAACCATGCATCTCGGTAAGGCGGTCAGATCGGTCGGGGGAGGCTCGGAGTTGGACATACTGGTGTCCCCTCGTTCCGGTACTTCCAAGGTCGAGGGTTTCGACCAATGGAGGCAACGCGTCACCGTCAAAGTGAGGGCTCCTCCCGCCGATGGCAGAGCCAACCGGGAGATTATCGACCTCTTCGCGACACTGACCGGTTCCGAGGTCGGCATAAGCCATGGTGCCGGCGGCCGGATGAAGACCTTGCGGATCGCCATGGAGATGGCGGATCTGGAGGCGTTGATGGAGAGGTTGTGATGAGTGCCGTCGCCGAACGCTTCGAAAAACTCACCAAGGCCCTTCTGGAACTCGAGGACCTGCCCGATGAATATGTGGTGCTGGTTGAAGGACTGAAAGACCGGAGCGCCCTCGGAATACTGGGAGTGCAGCGCGAGATACGCACCGTACAAGGCGCAGGAGGGATATTCCAAGTTGCCGAAGGTCTTTCCCGAGAGGGTAGAAAGGCGATCATACTCACAGACTGGGACCGTACCGGGGGACAGATATCCCGTCTACTGAAGGAGGCTTTGGAGGCCAACCAGGTACAGTATGACGATAGCATACGCGCCACCCTATCCCGCGTATGCCGCAAGGACATTAAGGATATCGAGAGTCTTCCGGCATTCTACTCCCGCCTGGCCACAGAGGTCGTCAGGCGTCGCGAGCAGTGACATCACGCTTAAATAATTCGCAAACTGGTGAATGGTGATTGCATGGACAGGAAGAGGATGATGGATTTCATTGGCATCGGTTTCGAGGACGAATTATTCAAGGACGTACCCGAAGAGGTGAGATGCCATCTCCCCCTGCCGAAAGGGATGTCTGAAAAGGATGTGACGAGGGAGATAGAGCGCATCCTGGCAAAGAACAGTCATGCCGGCGAGGTGCCGTCCTTCCTTGGCGTCGGTTGCTACGACCACTACGTCCCCGCCGCCGTGGATCACGTGATATCCCGTAGCGAGTTCTACACATCATACACTCCATATCAACCGGAAATGAGCCAGGGTATGCTGCAGGCCCTGTTCGAGTACCAGAGCCACATCTGCGAGCTGACCGGCCTCGATGCTGCCAATTGTTCGATGTACGACGGCGCCACCGCGCTCGGTGAGGCCGCCAGGATGTGCGCCCGCCTCAACGATGGAAACGTGTTCCTCGCCCCCCGGGCCATGACACGGGAGAAGGTGTCCGTACTGCGCAACTATCTTATCGGAACCGGGGTGGAGCTGGAGCTCTACGGCTGGGACGAGGACGGCGGCGTGGACCTCGATGACGTGGAAAGACGGATCACGGACGGGGTTTGCGGACTTTACGCTGAGACTCCCAATCTTTTCGGTGTGATCGACGCCCGTGTTCCACTCCTCCGTGGCATGACCGATGCACCGCTGGTGGTGGGCGTTAACCCCATCGCACTGGCACTCATGCGCGCACCGGGTGACATGGGTGCTGACATAGTGGTGGGGGACGGACAGTGCCTCGGCTCGCCGATGAACTACGGCGGCCCGGGTCTGGGATTGTTCGCCTGCCGTCAAGAGCATGTGCGCAAGATGCCGGGCAGGGTGATTGGCCTCACCGAGGACTCCCGTGGCGAGCAGGCGTTCTGTATGACGCTTCAGACCAGGGAGCAACACATACGTCGTGGCAGGGCAACCTCCAACATCTGCACCAACGTCGCTTTGGTGGCAGTGGCGGCGGCCGTTTTCCTATCCTATCATGGTCGTGACGGCCTCATAGAACTGGCCAAGGAGAACATCAATCGCGCCCGACGCCTGATGGATCTCATCTCCGACATCGACAACGTACAATCCCCAGTCTTCGACAATCATCATTTCAATGAGTTCGCGGTCGAACTCCCGGTCAAACCGGAGAAGATCAACTGCATACTAGCTAAGAGAGGCTTCCAAGGAGGCTTGCCGCTGTCAGCCCATGTCCCCGAGATGGGAGACTGCATGCTGCTCGCCACCACTGAGATGCATGATGATGAAGTCCAAGACCACTTCGTATCCATGCTGAGGGAGGTGCTCTGATGCGTCCGGACCGTAGATTGATAATGGAACGTATCGATGCGGATGCTTACCCTGATGTCAGCGGCTACATGCCCAAAGGCATGGAGAGGGGGTCTTTGCACCTGCCCAAGGTAAATGAGTCCGAGCTTCTTCGCCATTACATCGCCCTATCGAGGGACAACTTCGGCACCGACAGCGGCCCCTACCCTTTGGGATCCTGCACCATGAAGCACAACCCCAAGTACGCTGACAGGCTGGCATCACAGCCTTCGGTGGGAAGGATGCACCATCATATGGACGAGGACCACGCCCAAGGCAGCCTGGAGATCATGAAACGTATGGAGATGGCCTTGAGCGAGATCAGTGGCATGGATGCCATCTCACTGCAACCCTCGGCGGGCGCCCACGGCGAATACGCGGCAATGCTGATTGTGAAAGCGTACCACGCCTCACGGGGCGAGGAGAGGGACGAGGTCATAGTCCCTGATAGCGCCCATGGCACGAATCCCGCCTCGGCGGCGATGGCGGGATACAAACTGGTGGAGATACCGTCGGGTGAAGACGGCTGCGTGGACCTCGATGCCCTGGAGGCGGCTCTCAGCGACCGCACCGCGGCCCTGATGTTGACCAACCCCAACACATTGGGTATATTCGAAAGGAGAGTCAAGGAGCTGGCGGCCATGGTCCACGGGAGGGGGGCGCTCCTATACTATGACGGAGCGAATCTGAACGCCATCATGGGAAAGACCAGCCCGGGAGCCATGGGATTCGACCTCGTGCATTTCAATCTTCACAAGACCTTTGCCACCCCTCACGGCGGTGGTGGGCCAGGCTCGGGACCGGTAGGCGTCAAGTCATTCCTGGAGGATTTCCTGCCCATACCGCGGATCGCCGAAGACGCTGACGGCATGACCTTGGATTGGGCGAGACCGAAGAGCATCGGCAAGGTGAACGGAGCGATGGGCAACTTCGCCATCATCCTCCGCGCTTACGCTTACATACTGAGACAGGGAGGGGACGGCCTCAAGGAATGCAGCGAAAGGGCGGTATTGAACTCCAACTACCTCAAGAAGAGGCTGGAAAATCATTACGATGTGCCGTTCGCCGACCCTCGCAAGCACGAATTCGTGGCCAGCGCTAAGAACCTGAAGAAGGAGAAGGGAGTCCGGGCGCTCGACGTGGCCAAGCGTATGATCGACCACGGCATCCATCCCCCTACCATCTATTTCCCCGCCCTGGTGGAGGAGGCGTTGATGATCGAACCCACCGAGGACGAGACCATGGAGAGCCTGGACCGTATCGCGGATGTTATGATATCCATCGCCGAAGAGGATCCGGCCACGGTGTTGGCCGCCCCCCATTCCGCACCGGTGGGCAGGGTTGACGAGTCCAAGGCCGTCAAGGATGCCGTCCTCAGCTATCGGCGCATGTTGTCGTTACGCGAGGGGAGCCGATGAGGGGACGATTCATCGTCTTGGAGGGGATAGACGGTGCCGGCAAGAGCACCCTGTCCCATGCGCTTACCGAGCGTTTGTCCGCTTTGACGGCGGCGGTCCTTACGGCCGAGCCTTCCGAGGGTTACGTCGGCGATGCCTTGCGACGAGCGGGTGCGGAGGAGAGTCACCCCCTTTTAGAATCATTGCTTTTCGTTGCCGACCGCGCTCACCATACCCACATCATCGAGGGCTGGCTTGAGAAAGGGATTACGGTGATATGCGACCGATACTACGCCTCCACACTGGCCTATCAGACCGCCTCCCTTGGAGAGGGGTTCAGGCCATGGCTGCGGGAGATGAATGAGAAGGTCATAATCAAACCGGACCTCACGCTTCTTCTGGATATTGACCCAGACGGAGGCATGGACCGGGTGAACAGCCGTGGTGAGAGCAGCAAATTCGAGAAGACCGAATACCTTCGCGAAGTCAGAAAACAATATCTGAAACTGGCGGAGGAGGACGGTTTCCGGGTCATAGACGCATCCCGGGGGCCGGGCGAGGTATTGGAGGAGGCCTTCGTACACATACGTGGCCTCTTGGAGTTGATATGATGCATCCTTCCGAGGAGATATTCTGTGCTCTGAGCAGCACCCTGCGAGGCAAGACGGTGATACTGGGGATAAGCGGCAGCATCGCTGCGGTGGAGTGCTTCGCACTAACCCGTGACCTGATAAGACACGGTGCCAAGGTGATACCGGTGATGACCCCCTCCGCAATGGACATGGTCACGCCGATGGCCATGGAGTTCGCCAGCGGCGTGACGCCGATATGCGGACTAGGCGGTCAGGCCGAACATGTGTCTCTCATCAGTGAGTCCGAAGGAGGCGCCGACCTTCTGTTGATATACCCTGCGAGCGCCAACACCGTATCCAAGGTGGCTCTGGGAATCGATGATACGGCGGTGACTAGCATGGCCACTGTGGCCATAGGCGCGGGAACGCCGGTGATCATGGCTCCGGCGATGCACAACTCCATGTACCGTAATCCGGCGGTGCAAAGGAACATCGACCTGCTACGCGAGATGGGCGTGACCCTGGTGGGCCCTAGGATAGAGGACCTCCGCGCCAAGGCCGCCGACCGCGAGGAGGTCCTGGCAGCCGCCCTGCGGATACTGGGACGAAACGACCTTAAAGGCAGGAAGGTGTTGGTGATCGGCGGAAGGGGAGAGGAGCCCGTCGATGACATCAGAGTCATCAGCAACCGCAGCAGTGGCATCATGTCGCTGGAGATCGCCGTTACCGCCCATCGCCGCGGTGCTGATGTGGAGATGTGGATGGGGGCGCATGACGTTCAGGTCCCTGGATACATGCCGATGCGCAGATTCCATACCCTGCAGGATCTGATGGAGATGGTCGAGACCGCGGACCATGACATCGTCCTGGTGCCGGCCGCCCTTCCTGATTATTCACCGGAACGCAGCCCCGGCAAGATTGACAGTTCGGCGCCCACGCTGGAACTCAGACTCTCCCGCCTGCCCAAGATGCTCCCTTCCCTGGTGAGGGCGGGCAGGACGGTAGTGGGATTCAAGGCCGAGAGCGGAGTGGAAGACGACATACTGGAAGAGAGGTCGCGTTCCCGCTTGAAAGAATATGGTTTGGACCTGGTGGTCGCCAATGACGTCAAGGTCGCCGGCGAGGACATGTCGAGGGTGCTCCTGGTGGATGAGAAGGGCGTGACCGAGGTAAAGGGCAGTAAGCGCCATATCGCCGAGAGGATCCTCGACAGCGTTTCAGGTCAGTGATGAGAGCCACTGCCTTCTGCCCCGGCCACGTGTCCTGTGTGTTCCAACCGCATAGGTCGGATGACCCTCTGCGGTCAGGATCTAGAGGCATCGGCCTCTGCCTCGCCTTGGGTGCGAACGCTTATGTTGAGGACAATGACCGCCTTGAGATAATCGTGAACGGTATCGAGGAGGATGCCAATGTGACCAACGCGGCACTCCGCATCATGGGAGTGGATGATGTCCTGGTTCGTATCAACACCGAACTTCCCGTCTCCCAGGGTTTCGCGATGAGTGCGGCTGGCACCGTCGCCGCCTGCCTGGCTGTCACGTCTTTACGAGGAATGCCGTCCGAGACGGCGTTCCGCGCCGCCCATGTGGCCGAGTTGGATGAAGGCGGAGGCATGGGGGATGTTGCAGGGATAATGGCCGGGGGCGTCTCGGTGCGAACATCGCCCGGAATGCCGCCGTACGGCAGTGTTGATAGATTGGCACTGCAAGGCGACCTGCTTCTGGCTGTTCTTGGACCGCCCATGATGACGGCGGAGATACTTTCCGACGACGTTACGAGAACAAGGATAGAGTGTGTGGGAGCGGAATGCATCGACGCCTTCCTTAAAGAGCCGGGGTGGGACTCGCTGTTCACACAATCGCAACGATTCTCACTGAGAACGGGGTTGTTGGACAGTGCGGTGGAGAAGTCCTTGCATGCCCTGGAGCAATATGGCCGAGCATCCATGTGCATGCTGGGGAACTCCCTCTTCTTCCGCGGCGATATCGCTGCGGCCAAGGATGTGCTCGGAAAAGATGTCTGGACCTGCGGCATTGACCTTTTGGGGCCGAGACTCACTAACTAGCGGACACACCGTCAATAAGAAATCGAATCACAGCATTGATTACCAAGCGCGGAGGAAAGATGAAGCTGAAGGTCAAGGGTAACGGTCTGGAGTCTTCCAGCCCCCGACTGGTGATACATGAGTCCGACTTGAAGGAACTGGACATGTCAGGACCGGGAATGGCCAGTATCGTGTCCCCAAAGGAGATGAGGGTCCGTATCGGCTCGACTTCCGGCCTCTTGAGCTCGGGGGAGGTCCTTGTTCCCAACAGCGTCATGGATATGCAAGGCCTCAGTGGCGGTGAAATTCTGGAGTTGAAACCCCCGGCACTCCCTCGTTCCATGGAACTCATCAAGAAGACCATGGACCGCGTCCCGCTGAGCTCACCGGAGATGGCCACGGTACTTGAGGAGATAGTGTTGGGCCGTATATCAAAAGGCGAGATCGCGGCCTGGCTCACTGCCTTGCATGTGAACGGTCTGACCGAGGAGGAGGTGTACGACCTGACCCTGGCAATGGTCCGCACCGGCGATGTGCTGGAGTTCGAAAGGCCGGTCTTCGATTTCCACAGTATCGGCGGTGTTCCCGGTAACAAGATCACCCCTATCGTTGTCTCCATAGCCGCTGAGGCGGGACTCTTGATCCCGAAGACCTCATCGCGGGCCATAAGCAGCGCCTGCGGTACCGCTGACTTCGTGGAGGTCTTCTGCGATGTGGAGATGGGCGGGTCGCGCATCAAGGATATCTCGCAACGCACCGGCGGTGTGTTCGCCTGGGGAGGGGCCATGAACCTCACCCCGGTCAACAGACTGATAATCGAGACCCAGTACCCGCTGGGCATAGACCCGCGCTCAATAATGATGGCGTCGATAATGAGCAAGAAGATGGCCATGGGCGCCAAGCGCCTGGTTATGGACATACCCATGGGTCCGGGCACCAAGATCGGCAACCCCGATGATGCAAGAGAGTTCGCCCAGTCCTTCATCTCTTTAGGTAGGCGACTGGGTATGGAAGTGGAGTGCGCCATTACCGACGGCCGACAGCCTCTGGGCACCGCCATAGGCCCCGCTTTGGAGGCCAGGGAATGCATAAGGGCATTGGAGTGTGAACAGGGTCTGAAGGACGTCCACGAGAAGGCCAGCGGAATTGCGGGGATGCTACTGGAGTTGGGCGGGATGCAGAACGGCACCGCCCGGGCCCTGGAGATACTGCAATCCGGGCGGGCTTTGGTCAAGTTCCGGGAGATCGTCGGCGAGCAGGGTGGCGACCCCGACCTGTCCTCCGACGACATCAACGTCGGCAAACACAGCTTTGACATATATGCCGGCCGCCACGGTTATGTCAACACCATAGACAACAAGAGCCTGGTGGCTATCGCACGAACTGCTGGTGCGCCACGATACAAGGGCGGCGGCATAATCCTGCACAAGAAGATCGATCAACGGGTGGAGAGGGGAGAGGTCATCATGACCGTGTATTCGGACAACAAGGAGAAGTTGGATCGCGCCACGGGAATGGCGATGAAGTTGAAACCTCTCTGGGTGGGCGGCTTGGTAATCGAGAAGAAGTCCCGGAACGGTAGAAAGGCGGGCGTCTCCTTCAAGGGTCACTCGTAAAGGGTGAACAGCTGGTCGTCACCGCCCACATCGAAAAGACCGAGGCGGGCTCCGCAGTCCAGCCATCCGTGGGCATAGTTTACGGAGGCGAAGGCGTTGACCTTGTCCCCTGTATCCCGGAAGTGGATGGCATCGCGGTAGTATGACTCCGCCATGCGCAGGAAGTCATCCGCCAGAACCTTGGCGAAGGATCTTTCCGGAGCTGCGACCTTGAGCCTATCCAATGCCTTGGCGGTGGTATCGATATACCTTTCCAACAACTGGTCGTCGATGCTGTCCCGGACCGTCGCCATGAGCGGTATAAGTCGGAGGAGGGTAAATAAAACAAACGATTGGTGGCGGGCGTAACGAGTAGTTATTAAATGGGATATGGAGATTAACCGGTCATGATAGTCGTCGGGGGCTCATCATCGAGGGACATGGCCAAGGAATTGGCGATGATTCTAAAATGCAGATACGTACAGGCCGCAACCACCCGTTTCCCCGATGGGGAGTGTTACACTAGGGTGGACGACGACGTCATGGATGACCACGTTATAATCGTCCAGAACACTTATCCAGACGAGAACCTGGTCGAGATGTTCCTGTTGCAGGATGCCACCAAGAGGTTGGGAGCAAAGTCCATAACCTGCGTCATACCGTACTTCGGTTACGCTCGCCAGGACCGCATTTTCAAACCAGGTGAGCCGGAGAGCGCCAAAGTCATGGCGCAGAGGCTGGAGATCCTTTGCGACCGTGTGTTGACGATTGACATCCACAAGGAGGATGTGCTGCGTTGGTTCAAATGCCCCGCCAAGGACATCAAGGCATCGAAGGCCATCGGCCAGTATTTCCGTGACCGCGGCATCGATATGGTGCTGGCACCGGACATAGGCGCCGCCCAGAGAGCCAAGGAGATATCCGGTTTCATCGGCGTCCCCTTTGACCATCTGGAGAAGGTCCGTCTCTCCGGCACCGAGGTCCGCATAACCCCCGCCAAACTGGACTGCGCCGGTAAGCATGTTCTCATCGTGGACGATATAATCGCCACCGGCGGGACCATAATCGCCGCCTGTGAACAGTTGACGAACCAAGGAGTGGCCAGCATCAGCGTGGCCTGTACCCACGGCGTCTTCTCCAAGAGCGCCTTGGAGAGGCTTGCCGGCAGCACCATAGACAGTCTGCTGTGCTGCAACACCCTGGAGAACGAGGTGTCCAACATCTCCGTGGCTCCACTGGTGGCCGAGGCCATCAGAGAAGGATGGTAGGTGATTCTCATCCAGAAAGAGGAAAATTTCTCCGATTGGTACAACGACATCGTCGAGCGTGCCCAGTTATCCGACAAGCGCTACCCCATCAAGGGGATGAACGTCTGGACAGCCTACGGCTGGAAGATCATGCGGCAGATAGACTCCTACATACGTCAGGAGTTGGACTGCACCGGGCATGACGAGGTCTGCTTCCCCCTTCTCATCCCTGAGACCGAGTTCCAGAAGGAGAAGGACCACATCAAGGGTTTTGACTCCGAGGTGTACTGGGTCACACACGCCGGCGATAACGAGCTCGATGTGCGCCTGGTGCTGAGACCGACCAGTGAGACGGCGATGTATCCGATGTTCGCCCTGTGGGTGAGGTCGCACAGCGATCTGCCTCTCAAGGTCTACCAATTGGTCAACACCTTCCGCTATGAGACCAAACAGACACGTTCGTTCATCAGAGTCAGGGAGATACATTTCTTCGAGTCCCACACCTGTCATGTTGATGAGGATGACGCTCAGAAGCAGGTGGAGGAGGACTTCATCATACTGGAGAGGATCATGCGGAAGTTGTGCCTGCCCTATTCCCTGCTACGCAGGACGGAATGGGACAAGTTCCCCGGAGCCCACTACACGGTGGGAATCGACACCTCCATGCCCAACGGCAGGAGCCTGCAGATAGGTTCCATCCACCACTACCTGACCAACTTCTCCAAACCCTACGAGATCAGCTATGAGACCGATGACGGAGGAAGGGAGTTCGTCCACCAGACCACTTTCGGAATGAGCGAGCGTTTGGTAGGTGCAATCATCGGCGTACACGGTGACGACAAGGGCCTGGTGCTACCTCCAGACGTGGCACCTTTGCAGGTGGTCATCGTACCCATACCCATGAAAGGGAAGGCTGAAGTGGTCCAGAAGGCCGCCGAGGAAATCAGTGAGCGCCTTAAGTCCTGCGGACTGAGGGTAAAACTGGACGACCGCGATGAGAGGCCGGGCAGCAAGTTCTTCGACTGGGAGATCCGCGGTGTGCCTCTACGCCTGGAACTGGGGATGAGGGACATGGATGGAGGCGTGGTTACCTACGCCCGTCGTGACAACGGCGAGAAGGGCACCATCTCCTTGGACGATTTGGAAAAAGGAACGGCGTCTATGTTGAGAACCATCTCCGAGGACATGAACGCCAAGGCCTGGGAGAAACACCTGGGCTCAGTAGCCGACGTGGAATCATTGGACGACCCTCCGGCCAAGACCCTCCGTTTCGGGTGGTGTGGTGAGGAGGTCTGCGGACAGACCATCGAGGAGAAGTTCGGGCTTACCCTGCTGGGAACGCCCTATGACAAGGATAGCGAGAAGAGAAGATGCATCGTCTGCGAAGCAGAGAGCGAGAAGCTGGGCCACGCCGCCCGGTCTATGTGATCAGAAATCTTCCTTCTCCCAGCGCATAAGGAGCAGTCCCGCGGCACCGATACCGGTCAAAGCCAGTACCAGACCGTAGATGCCCACGAACTCCGGGGCAAGGATGTTCCAGGCGCCGTAGGTTATTCCCCAATAGATGTAGATGGCCAAGCCGGCGATGATCATGAGGGTGCATATAGCCCTCTTCCAGCTAGAGGGGAAGGCGCTTTCTTCCATAACCGCTCCAATAGAATCCCCGTATTAATTCTTTTTCAGCCTCTCTTGGCCTGGGCCAAACGATCCTTGGCGATGGCGTAGCTGTAGTCCACCGCATCAAGGTTGCACCACTCCTTGTCGAGGGTCTTGATGTTGAAATCGAAACGATCAGCGAACTGTCTGGTGCACCGCTCGAACTCGCCCTCATCACCCAGGCCGGTCGGTATCTTCATAACCGTGTCGTACTCCGCCATCTCGAAGACCATTCGCACCATGCTGTCATCCCCCTGCTCCACCCCGCGGAACAGTTCCATACGCAACAGCAACTGGTCCCAGTTGGTGGCATATCCCGGTGTGAAATAGAGTATCCCCGGGTATTTGCGCAGTAGGCGCAGGTAGTTGTCCTGTCCCCCGATGGCGGCCGCTATGCAGTCATCCACGATCTTGCCGTCGCGGGAACATATGATGTCCACGGGAGTCCTCATCCGTTCCGAAGACCATTCGTGGATATCCTTGAGGGCGTTGCCGCACAGCCCGTAGAACAACAGGATCCCATCAAAGACGTTATCCACGCCTTCTAAGGAGTCCAGTATCTCCTTGCGAAGGTCGTTCGGCTCCTCGTGCAGGCCGAGGTCCTTCATCCACACCACCCAATGGAAACCCTCCTTGGGCAGTTGCACACCGTTGCGGAGGAATTCCTGCTCATCGAGGAGTTGGAGGTCCAATCCTCTGTCACGCATCTTGCGCTCGAAGCTGAAACTGTGGTCGTTCCGTATCAGCAGTACGCTGTCGACCTGGTCGTCCTTCTCGCGGCAGTATACTATCTCATCCTCGAGTATGGGGCAGGCGATTATGCCTAAGGTGCCGTTGACCTTCATATCATTCCCCTCCCCGGGCCGTGCTGAGGCGATTGCCGAACTCCTGCATGGCGTCCAAAGCGGCCATGCCCTCAGCGGTTATGGTGTACGTGCCCCGCCTGTTGGTCTTGTCCATCAGGCCGAGCTCCATGAGGTTGCGGAGATGAAACTGTAGATGCCCCGCCTTGAGTCCGGAGTGGTCGGTCATCTCCGAGAATGCCTTCTCACCATCGCGCATGAAGGTCATCAGACTCACACGGTGAGGGTTGGAGAGGGCGGCCATGGCTTGCATTGTGTACGGGTTCGACAGGAGGTCGGTCTCCGCATTAGGTGTGGCTAGCTTCGACATCCGCGACTGTATGCGTGATGCCATAGAGAACGCTGACTCGACCTCGGTCAAAACCTTCAACAGATAATCGGAACATTCCCGGCTGGCGCAGTTAACGGACCCATCCGATAGACTATCGCGTAATTCGTCCAGTTTCACGCTGGCGGCCTCCGGACCCGTCTTCTGGAATATCATCAATGACTCGGCGATCACCGTCTCGACCTGCTGACGGCATTGGTCCCTTGTGATGCAGAATGCAAACCCTTCCATTTTATGAGGGGCGGCGGAAAGAAGATGATTGCCATGCTCATTGAGCGCCTGGTTGACCTCGCCTATGACAGCTCTCTTGAAATCATCCATTCGGACTGTCAGAAGACGTTCGCTATATGCCGTGAAATTCTCCTCCAACTCCTTCAGGCTCTCGGAGATGAAGCTTGTGGCGCTTTTCATACACAATTGTAGTATAGAACAATATAAAAATATTATGAAAAACACCTCAGCGTTAAGAGGATAGCGGGCAGCTGTCAATGTCGTCACGGGTTTGGAAAAGGTAATAACCACCGCCACTCTATCGACTGACGGTGAGCATATGACTTTCACAGAGGGCGAATACCTTTTCATCCTGGACAACCAGGGAAGGAAGCACTGGTTCCGTGCCCAGACGGGCATGATGAAGATGGCATCGTTGGGAACACTGGACGGGGACCGTCTTCTCGCCCTCGGCGATGGTGATGTTATCAAGTTGGCGGGGAAGGTGATGCATGTTTTCCGTCCCAGAGTCAGCGACCTCATGACTTCGGTGGAGAGGGGCGCCCAGGTGGTCACTCCCAAGGATGCTGCCACCATAGTACTGGAATGTGACATCCCTTCCTGCAGAACGGTCCTGGAGGTCGGTGCCGGTTCCGGTGCCCTGAGCATAGCCCTGTTACGAGCCCTTCCAGAGGAGGGTGTGCTGCATACCATCGAGTTGCGTGATGAGTATGCAAAACGGGCGGGCAGGAACATATCCCGGGCAGGTATGCAGCACCGCTGGTCATATACGATCGGTGACGCCATCGAAACCACCGTGGACATCACCGCCGACGCTGTCGTCATGGACATGCCCGTACCCTGGGAGGCCATGGATGCCGTCGAACCGATGCTCAGAATGGGTGGAATGTTTTGCGCCTACATACCGAACACCAATCAACTTGAGGCGACGGTGAAAGAACTGCGGAGCCGGGGATACGTTGAGGTCCGGGCCCTGGAGAACATACAACGGGAGATGGATGTCCATCCCGGCGGTGTCAGGCCGTCCTTCGACACCCTCGGCCATACCGGCTACCTGGTGTTCGCCAGGAAAGCGGCCCGTGATGAAGAATGACTTAAGTATTCTACTTTGATACACTCAGTTAATGGCGGTCGCTGAGATTAGAATAGAGTTGAAAAAGGGGGTCGCCGACCCTGAGGGCCAGAATACGAAAAAGGCGCTGGAGCTCCTAGGATTCGAAGGAATCAGTTCCGTCCGGTCAATGAAATTCTTCCAAGTGGAACTGGACCTCGAGGGCGATGAGGCCGTGCAGGCCTGTGAGGAGATGTGCCGGAAACTTCTGGCCAACCCCGTGATTCAGAGCTACAGCGTTCAGCTAAAGTGATAAAATGGCATTGGACAGCCTGATGACCCGGAAGCTGCAGGACCCTCCCGTAGTGGAGGTTGACATCCATGCAGCCAGTGATGAACAGCTTATGGAGATGTCGCGGGAGATGGGCCTGAGCCTGTCACTCGACGAGATGAAGACCGTCAGAGAGTACTTCGCCAATGAGGGACGCTCCCCGACCGATATTGAACTCCAATCCATTGGCCAGGCATGGAGCGAACACTGTTGTTACAAGAGCTCGCGGGTCCATCTGAAAGAGTTCGTCTTCGCCATTGACCACCCCGACGTCCTGGCCCGGGGCGACGCGGGAGTGATGGCCTTTAATGACGATTACGCTTACGCCCTCCGTCTGGAGAGCCATAACCATCCCTCCGCCATCGAACCATACGGCGGAGCAGCCACCGGGATAGGTGGCATTCTACGGGACGTGGTGTGCATGGGCGCACAACCCATCGCCCTCGTCGATCCTCTCTGCTTCGGACCGATAGACTCCGATGCGCCCCTTCCTCCGGGTGCTAAACATCCCCGCTATCTGATGGATGGCGTGGTCTCCGGTATCCGTGACTACGGCAACCGCGTCGGTGTGCCCACCGTTAGCGGTGCTTTCTTCTTCGATGACCGCTACACCGGCAACTGTCTCGTGAACGTCGGCTGCTTGGGAATCGTCAAGAGGTCCGAGATTTGCAACAATTTCGTGGGCGGTGCGGGAGAGGTGTTGATCCTCTGCGGCGGACGGACCGGACGTGACGGCATTCACGGCGTCACCTTCGCCTCTGTCGAGCTGAAGGAGACCTCCGAAGAAGAATCTCGGGGGTCGGTGCAGTTAGGGGATCCCATCACCAAGGAGCCTTTGATACATGCCTGTCTGGAGGTCAACCGCCTCGGACTGATAACCGGTATGAAGGACCTCGGAGGCGGGGGCCTCAGCTGTGTCGTGGGCGAAATGGCCTTGGACGCGGACTGCGGCGCGGTGATGCATCTTGACCGTGTGCCCCTCAAGGAGGAGGGCCTGGCCCCGTGGGAGATATGGGTGTCAGAGTCCCAAGAGAGGATGATGCTGGCCACCACTGAGGACAAGGTCGAAGCGATACTCGACGTGTTCCGGACCTGGGATGTGCTGGCAACCGTGGTGGCTACCACGGTGGCGGAGAAGCGCACCACCATCATGTGGGGCGACGAGAAGATATTCGAGATGGATCTCCAATTCCTTACCGGCGGGCCTGAGTACTGCCGGCCTTATGAGATCATGATGCCACAGGGAGAGGCGGGAGAGGTTGTCCCTAACCTGCCTGCCAATGAGAAGGTCTTGCTAGGGCTGCTCTCCGACCCCAACGTGGCGTCTAAGGAGTGGGCAATAAGGCAGTACGACCATGACGTGCGTGCTGCCACCGTCCTCAGACCCCTGGTGGGAGAGTCCAACGACACCGGCCCTGGTGACGCTGCCGTCCTCAGACCCCTTCACGACAGTTGGAGAGGATTGGCCACAGCCGTCGGCTGCAACCCTTGGTTCACATCCCTTGACCCTTACCGGGGCGGTATGTCGGCAGTCGACGAGACCTGCCGTAACCTGGTGGCAGTGGGTGCGAGACCCCATTCACTGACGGACTGCCTCAACTTCGGCAACCCCGAGAAGCCCGACCGACTGGGACAGTTCCGGGAGGCCGTTCGCGGCCTAGGAGAGGCGGCCGCATTCCTGGAGCTGCCGATACCATCCGGTAACGTTAGTCTTTACAATGAGAGCCCGAAGGGCGGAGCTCTGCCCACTCCGATGATAATGGGCGTCGGCATCGTAGAAGACGTGAGGAAATGCGTCACTTCCGACCTTAAGGAGGCGGGTAATTCCATATACGTGGTGGGAAAGACCCTGCGTGAGATGGGCGGTTCGCTCCTCTATCGCCTCTACGGCGGTGAGGGCGGCGAGGTTCCCTCCGTGGACCTGGAAGCCTTGAAGGATAAAATGGACCTCATGCTCAAAGCCATGTCCAAGGGCATGGTGAAAAGTTGCCACGACTGCTCCGATGGAGGATTGGCGGTGGCATTGGCCGAGATGTGCATAGGCGGCTCGATGGGGGCCAGCATTCAACTAAAAGGCCTTGGCGACCTGGAACCGTCTGATATGCTGTTCTCGGAGAGCAACGGACGTTGGATCGTAGAAGTCTCATCGGATCATGAGGAGGACTGGATCGCCCTCATGGGCGCCCATGCACAATGGGTCGGAGTGGCGGGGGGTCCTTCGCTTATGATACACGGCGGCGGCATAGACATGGCGCTGGACAAGCTGAAGAAGGCCTGGAACGAGCCCATATGGAAAATAATGGGGTGAAAAGGATGAGACCAGAGGAAATCAAGGTATGCGTTCTGCGCATAGAGGGCACGAACTGTGAGGAGGAGACCCACCGCGCCTTCGCAGCGGTGGGCTGCAGCCCGGAGATGGTCCATCTAAACCAGCTGACCGGACATGGCGCCGCTTCGGCACGCCGAAGTCTGGAAGACTACGACGCCCTGGCATTCCCGGGCGGATTCTCTGCTGGGGACTATGTCCGCGCCGGAGCTATATTCGCTGCTCGGGCGAAGAGTGCTCTCGGAAAGGAGATAAAGGATTTCGTGGTGGCCGAGAAGCCGGTTATCGGAATCTGCAACGGGTTCCAGATATTGGTCGAACTTGGACTCCTACCCGCTACTGATGGCATCAGTGACGTCCCCACCGCAGCGCTGTTCACCAATGACTCCGGCCGTTTCGAGTGCCGGCCGACGTATCTGCGCAACGAAAGCCGCGGCAAGTGCATTTTCACCAAGAAGATCGGAAGAGGCAGGACGGTAATGTTCCCCAGCGCCCATGCGGAGGGAAAGCTGATGAGCGCCGACCGTCGTTTCGTCGACCGTCTGGAGGACAATGACCAAGTGGTGTTCCGCTATGTCAGCCCGGACGGTAGGTCCGCTGGCTACCCCTGGAACCCCAACGGTTCGGCATCTGACATCGCCGGTATATGCAACCCCGCCGGAAACGTGTTGGGCCTGATGCCCCACCCCGAGAGGGCCCTGGATGCTTACACTGCTCCGGACTGGACCCGCCGCCACAAGAAAGAGGGCGATGGCCTGGCAGTATTCCGCTCTATGGTAGAAAGCCTCAGCCCTTAGATCTCCACACGGACCTCTACGCGATCCCCGTCGGAGATGCTGAGGGTGCGGCGGAGATGGTACTGGCAAACCACTTCGATGACATCATCGTAGTGGGAACGGTCCGGTATGACCACGGCACAATCGATGTTGCGTATCTTGGCCTTGTAGGCAGTGACATCGCCGAATGTCCTACCTTCCCGGGAGAAGCCTTTGATCAGGTGGCCGGGGCTGTCCTTGATTATCTGGAGTTTGCCCACGTCCTCCTTGTCGAGCTTGATGTTGAGTGTCCCCTCGTAGGGTTTGAAATCCAAATGAATTATGAACTGTTCGAGGTACTGGCTCTGACAGATGTAGTACCCTCCCTCCCCCAAACCGGTGGAGATGGTGCCGTGCAGTATGACGTGGTCGGTCAGTTCGAAGATGCGGCGGTATTCGACGTACTCCTTGCGCAGGTCCTCGACCCCTTTGTCGGTGAGTCTGATGCGCTGCCGCCTTGCACCGAGGTCCCGCTCGATCAGTCCGTCTTCCAGAAGCTCCAATATGCGTTTGGATGCTGATTGCTGGCTCATGTCCAACGCCTCGCCCAGCTCACGCGAGGATATGGCTATGTAGTTATGCATCCCTCCTAGAAGTGCTACCTTCCTCAGGGCTGATAGGTATTTCTCATTCATTCGTAACCACCGCGAGTTCCAGACAAGGTTTGACTTGTATCGTTTGAATACGGTAAAAACATGTTGGCATCAATGGGTGAACATCAGAAGGAATTCCCGGTTGCCGCGGTTCTTACTTCCGCCCCTTATCGGAGATTCCGTCCAGTCCATGGGCAGTAGGCCCCCCCGACGCAGTCCGAGGGCCCTCTGGAGCACCTCTAAACCAGTTTCTTCCGCCACAAACTCCCTTCCCTCCTCGTATTGTGGCTTCAATAGGGCTATCATCACTCCTTCCTCTTGCAACCGCGGCGCCGTAGAATCCAATAACTCCTCCAAGAGCTCCCCGGTGACATCCATCACGATAAGAGGAAACTTTTCATCGTTCAAAGCGCTAGCCAGTTTTTCAGAATCGGTGGCATCGATTCCTCCTTTGAACGTGACTCTGGAATCATCGCGGAGCGTGGTGTTGATCACATCAACGGCAATATCTACCGCCGTCACAGTACTGGCTCCGTTGCGCAGAAGGCAGTCAGTGAACCCTCCTTCGGAGCACCCGACGTCCAAAACGTTGAGGCCTTTGCAATCAATGCGGAAAGCATCCAAGGCGGCTTGGAGTTTGTACCCTCCTCGGCCGACGTATAGAAAAGGCTCCAGCTCCACCACATCACCGGGTTTGACGCTGTAGGATAGTTTACCCACCACCTTGCCGTTGACTCTCACCGCACCGGTACGAATGAGATGTGCGGCCTTGGAACGAGAGGCTGCGAGGTTCTCGGCAACGAGGTGATTGTCTAGTCGGCGATGCAGCATGTATTCATTATCGGATATGTGTCGCCCTTTACTTTATTCCATTCTTAGATTCCGGGAATCATGGGAAATGGATTTGATTGGAGTTCAGACTGCATAATCCCGCGACTGCCTACAGAAGGATTGAATAAGTGGTAATACCCTAATGACATGAAGCTGGGCGGACTATGACCAAGAATCGTTTTTCGGAATGGTTTTCCAACACTTGGGCGTTCAACGCGATAGGCGGGCCCTGCTTCAACCTACTCGAGAGGTCGCTCGGCTACCCGATACTTAGGATCCGGTTCAAAAGAAGGACGGGTTACAGACTCAACTTGAAACACCCTACCAGCTTCAATGAGAAGGTCAACTTCAAGAAGGTCAAAGACCGGAACCCATTGTTAACCGTGGTCGCCGACAAATACCGGGTACGGGAGTACATAACGGACATAATCGGTCAAGAGAAGGCGGATGAGATATGCATCCCCCACCTGCATGTTACCGATGACCCGCGAACAATACCTTTCGATGAATTACCAGATGAATACGTCATCAAAACAAACCACCGTTCCGGTGCGAACCTGATAGTCACGAATGACCAAGTCATCGACAGGGGAGCGGTGATCCGCAATTTCACCAAGCAACTGAAGATCCCCTATGCATGCTTCAAACACGAATGGGGATACCTCAACATTCCCCGGAAGGTTCTCATCGAGCCCCTGATAAGGGATGAGGAAGGACGGCTGCCGGTAGATTACAAACTCCATATGATTAACGGACGTTGTGTCATGATCCACGTCCACCATGGGTTGTGCGATGATTGGGACAATCAGACCTGCACGGTTTTCAACCGCGACTGGGAGCGACAAGACGTATTCTGGAACCATCCCCCTCGGGACCATGTTCCCCGACCAGAGGGGTTGGAAGAGATGATCTCTATCGCCGAGGCACTGGCAAAACCATTGGACATGGTCCGTGTCGACTTCTTCTCCATGAACGGGAGGTTGTACTTCGGCGAGATGACGAATTACCCATACAGCGGTTTCTCAAAGGTGTCCCCGAGGGACTATGAGCTGTACATAGGCAGCCTCTGGAATCAGAATGAAGAGAGCTATTCAGACACTCCCGCCCTGGATCGGTTAGGGTCGGACGAGATGAACGGACGAGCCTCCCGGTGATTGCATCTCCTGCTCATGGATGATGATCCCATAATGCTCCAGAATATGTCCTATGAACCGACTGAAGTTAGTTTATTATACATACTGAGGGGTTGCCTATCCGATAGAATGGTCAGGCATGTGATGGAAGCGATGGGTAGGGCCCGGGTCGTCATCGAGGACGGCCGTGTGGTCGAGGTGGGGGAGCCGTTGATCGATTACTGCCCCTTGTTCAAAAAGTACCGTGGGATAGATAAGCTGGATGAGAAGAGCATCCGTGAGAACATCGAGTTCCGAATCCGCGATTTCGGGATGTGCACGTCATCGCGTTCGATGTTCCTGGACGATTTCCTGAGTTTCGGCGTCTCAGAGCTTTTATGCCTGGCGGTCGGAGAGGGTCTACTGGATGCAGCGGTGATAGCCAGCGACGGAGCCGGCACCTGTGTGGTCGACGATCCTCGTATGATACAGGGCCTCGGCGGTCGCATATCGGGTATCGTGTCCGTTGAAGTGGTCCCTGAGGTCGTGGATAAAATCGGGGCGGACAGGACTCTGGCCGGTGAGATCGACCAGATTCGAGGCGTCGAACTCGCCCGATCCATGGGTTTCAAAAAACTTGGAGTCACCTTGACCGATGGCGACGATGCTGCTGAGCTACGCAGACGTTACGGTGACGATGTCATGTTGTTCGCGGTGCACACCACCGGGGTTGACGAGGATTGTGCCCGGAAACTATTCGAGAACTGCGACATCGTCACTGGTTGCGCCTCACTGCACATCCGCAATCTGGCCAAGGACATGGCTCTTCTACAAGGAGGGGACAAGGTACCGGTATACGCTGCCAACGAAACGGGCAAGAACCTGATGGAGATAAAGCTCGGACAATTGGGTAAGAAACCGAGCTTGAAGGACAGTGATGATATCCCACGCCCTCTGATCTAATACTCCTCAAGCACGGCATGGGTGCCGGACCGCAGGTATATCAAAGGTATCTTTAGAAGGCGGAGACGGGCACGGAGCTCCTTGTCGTTGGTGACCACGAAAGCCCCCAGCTTGGTGGCCAATTCGATGATTGCCTCATCGCCGCTGCTCTCGGTGTGGATTATCTCATATTTCCGCGCCAGGGCGATGGCGGCCCTTGAGTGCTTGGCGCCGCAACGTTTCAGCTCCCCCACCATCGGACCGGGAACCACCACGCGGGTGTCCCCGAGAAGACGTCTGAGTTCTAAGTCGAGGTTGAGTTTGACCTCGAAAGGCATCAGAAGGGCATTGGTGTCTAGAACGACGGCGCGCATCTCACTCTATTATGCCGTAGCCTATCAATCTCCACTTGCTCGAGATGCGGCGGGAGATGGCGACCCTCTGCCCAGCCTCGGCGCATACAGGTATCTTCAATGCGACCTGGGCCGAGTTTCCGCGGGCGCTGCTCACCACACCGACGGTGGTGGCGGTACCGATGCTGAGCATCAGGGGTTCGTTGGTCTTGATGGAATCGACCTTGAGGTCGGCGGCGGTACCCACAACCCTCTCCAGGAGATGCACCTGCATGTTGAAGGACTGCACCACCGGAGGTAGAGTGCCGGGCTTGCCGACCATACGGCCAGTCAATGAATCTGATTTGGTCAATGAAGGATCCAGCTTGGTGCCGATCGCAATGAGTCCGCCGGAATTGGCGACATCGATGAGCTTCCCACCGGAGAACAACGACTCGACAGTTGTGAAAACCGTCTCATAGCTGACCTTGCCGGCGGTCTCGGTCTTCCTTCCAGGATCTATCTGTAATTCGTCACCGACCTTGAGGCGGCCTTGTATCAGGGAACCACCGATGACTCCGCCACGTAGGGCCTCGGGGTCTATGCCGGGGTTGTTGATGTCGAAGGACCTGGCAACGTACATGCGCGGGGGGGCCTCGTTGTCACGGCTGACCTCTGCCACGATATAAGTCTCAATGGCCTCGATCAACTTGTCGATGTTGACATCGTGATGGGCGGATACCGGGATGATGGGTGCGTCCTCGGCGATGGTGCCTTTGACGAACTCCTTGATCTGCCTGTAGTTGTCCACAGCCTCGTCGCGTGTGACGAGGTCCACTTTGTTCTGGACGATGATTATCTTCTCGATTCCCACGATATTGAGGGCCATCAAGTGCTCCTTGGTCTGCGGCTGGGGGCACTTCTCGTTGGCCGCCACTAGAAGCAGGGCGCCGTCCATGAGGGCGGCACCGGAGAGCATTGTGGCCATCAGGGTCTCGTGACCAGGGGAGTCAACGAATGAAACGGCGCGCAGGAACTCAGCCTTGCCACCGCAGTTCGGACATTCCTCCTTGGTACTGAACCCTGCAGCCCCCTCGCAGGAGGGGCAATGATAGAATGCGACGTCGGCGTACCCGAGCCTTATGGAGATACCTCTCTTGATCTCCTCGGAGTGCCTGTCGGTCCACTCGCCACTCAGAGCCTTGGTCAGAGTGGTCTTACCGTGGTCAACATGCCCGATCATGCCGATGTTAAGCTCGGGTTGCCTAGGTACCTTCATCCAGTCTCCTCAGTTGGGTTGAGGCTCTCCTCTATGGATTTGGATCCGTACTGGTCCACTTTCATGTTTACCTGGACGATATCGGAGGATATCACGCGGCCACAAATTGCCTTTCGCCTCCTCTCTCCGCCGTAGGCGGGGTGGAATCCCTTGCTCTCGGAAAGAAGTATCTTCCTGCGGCGGTTGCCGGGCAGGTCCACCCTCATGGGTGTACCGCTCTTGTCACTTCCTCCGGTGATCTGCAGTTTGTAGCCCGGAAGCCCGACAAAGATGCCGTCAACTACCTCTCCGATGCTCTTGCCGATTAGCGAGTTGGCATGGTGGCCAGAGACTTTCACGTTGTGGGACCGGCCAGCCTTCGCATCGTTGATGACAGCTTTGAACTCAGCCATAATAACACCTATAGGTACCGCCTTAATGAGGTTTACAATAAATAACTTTTGGTGGT
>SKHQ01000032.1 GCA_007116915.1 Candidatus Methanomethylophilaceae archaeon | reverse complement strand
GCCCGCAAATAGCTAGATTGAGGTTGAGGATGAAGAAGAAGCCCACTGTAGCGGACTACATGGTCAAGGACGTTGTCTCCGTGGACCCCGCCCTCACCGTGTATGATTGTAGTAAGATACTAATCAACACGCCGTATGCCGGCCTTCCGGTTACTGAGAGGGGCTATCTTCTGGGCTTCATAACCGCTAAGGAGCTTCTGCGCAACACCCATCGTCCGAAAGCGAAGATACGTGAGGTAATGCGCATGGGTACCATCAGCGCCAATCCATCGATGTCATTGGATGATGCCACGCGAGTGATTTTCCGATACAGCATACGCAACCTGCCCATCGTGGACGAGCAGATGAAACTAGTGGGGATAATCTCCAACGTGGACATTGTTCGTTCTCACATCGAGAGGACGAAACCCAACAAGGTACGCATGCTGAAGACCTTCTTGGAGAAACAACACGGACTCCATGTGACGATGTACGATGATATAGTAAACATAGCTGACCTGAGGCCCACGCAGAAAGAGGTGTTCCGCGACGAACTCATAGGTCGCCAGCACGAGATCAACCGTGGCCTGGTCGAACCACTTATCGTTGTCAAGAGAAGGACGCATTTCCTCCTCGTCGATGGTCATCACCGCGCACTGGCGGCCAGAAAGATGGGTGTCCTGGACTTCAACGCCATAATCCTGGAGCCAGATACATACGATGTACAGTTGGGTATGGAGAAGACGGCTGAACAGTGGGGCATACGCACTCTAGACGACGTCGATATTATCGAAGGTTCCAAGCATCCTTTCGTGGAGATCACCACCCGTCTCCTAGGCAAGGACGATGAGAAATTGGAGCCTATAGAGAAGGAGTAATAAAGAAGGGAAGGGGTTTTTTAGACCGTTTAGGAGCGGTCCCGTAGTGCCCTGAGACCTTCGAGGATCACCTTCTGCTCCACAGAGGCGATCATGTTCTTGGTCTTCAAGACCGTATCGGGGTTCAGGGAAATGCTGTCTATTCCCTCGCGCACCAGGAATTCAGTGAACTCCGGGTAGACTGAAGGGCCTTGTCCGCAAATCCCGACCGGCTTACCTTTGGAGTGTGCCACCTTGATCAAGTGGGCGATGGCGCGCTTGATGCCCTCGCTGCGTTCATCGAAGTATCCCATCCGGCCCAATATATCAGAGTCGCGGTCGGCTCCCATGATAAGCTGGGTGAGGTCGTTGGATCCGATCGAGAACCCATCACAGTACTCGCAGAACTCCTCTGCCATGAAGATGTTGACCGGCAACTCCGCCATTAGGTAGAGCTTGAAGTCCCTGCTGCGGCGTAGGCCGACATCCTCGAACATCTCGGCGATATGGTCCAGCTCCTCAGTGTTGCGCACGAAGGGCAACATGACCCACAGGTTGCGCAGCCCCATCTTGTCGCGGACCTTCTTTATGGCACGCAGTTCACACATGAAAGCGGCCCTGTAGTTGTCCGATGCGTAGCGGGAGCAACCTCTCCATCCAATCATGGGATTCGCCTCCACCGGTTCGAACTCCGCACCGCCCTTCATGTCGCGATACTCGTTGGTCTTGAAGTCGGAGGTCCTGAGTATGACCGGACGGGGATAGAAGGCACGGCAGACCTTGGCTATACCCTCGGCAAGACGGTCCTCGACTTCCGCGGCACGGCCCTCCTTGACCATGGCCATCGGGTGCTCGCCTATGTACCCGGTGAAGAGGAACTCGATCCTCATCAGCCCAACACCATCCACCGGTAGCTCAGAGACCTCGTCGGCCTTCTGAGGTATTGCCAGGTTCACCATTACCTTGGTCCCGGTGACGGGGGCGGATGGAGCGAAAGCCACAGTCGTCGCGGCGGAATTATCCTTTTTCTTGGCGACATCGCCCTCATAAACGGTACCGGTCGTACCATCGACGGTTATCATCATACCGTCCTCGAGAACATCTGTCGCATCTCCGGTACCGACCACACAGGGCGTACCCAACTCTCGGGAGACGATGGCAGCGTGACAGGTCATTCCGCCCTCGTTGGTGACGATAGCGCCTGCCCTACTCATAGCAGGGACCATGTCCGGCATGGTCATGGTGGTGACGAGTATGTCTCCATCCTTGACCTCATCCAAGCTCATGCTCTCGTCGTAAAACTTAACCTTGCCGGCGGCGACGCCGGGGCTGGCTCCGAGTCCTGTGGTTAGAATATTGGCTCCATCCATGCTACCGCCTTCCTGCTTCACTCCGTTGCCCAAAGTCGTTATGGGTCGGGCCTGCACGATGTAGAGTTCACCATCTTCCAGGCACCATTCCACATCCATGGGTTTGTCGTAATGGATCTCTATCTGCTTACCATATTCAGCAAGATCGATTATCAAAGAATCATCAAGTTTCTGCGCTTCGACCAGGTCGGGCGCCACATCGCTTTTCACGGTGTTGCCCTTAGGTCCCTTCTTGTACATCCATGTCTGTTTGGATATGCGCTTCTTCAATATTTTTTTGTGGAACTTGTCAACCGTGTAGGTGTCAGGGGTGACCTCACCTCCGACTATGGCCTCTCCCAGGCCGTAACCGGCCTCCAGAAGGAGGTGCGTGCCCTCCGATCCGGGGTCAACAGTGAACATTATGCCTGAGACCTCGGAGTTCACCATCTTCTGCACCACGACCGCTAACTTGACATCGGAGTGTTCGAAGCCCTGCTTCTCACGGTATGAGATTGCTCGGGCGGTGAATAGGGAGCTCCAGCATTTCCTTACCTTATCGATGAGGTCATCCTCTTCGAAAACGTTCAGATAAGTATCCTGCTGACCGGCGAAGCTGGCCTCAGGAAGGTCCTCTGCGGTGGCACTGGACCGTACCGCAACAAAACCCTTCTCACCTTTCTTGAACATTCCTCGGAATGACTTCAGCACCTCATCTTTTAGGTCCTGAGGAATATCGTATTCCTCGAACAGGGCCCTGATCTTCACAGAGGCGTCGGTGAGGGTCTGGTCAGATCCCTTGTCAATGGTACCTAGCTCCTCATTTATCCGGTCTAGGAGGCCCGTTCCCTCCATGTAGTAGTCATAGGCGACTGTGGTCAGTACAAAGGCGGGAGGTACCGGGAAACCAGCTGAGTCCAGTTCTCCCAAATTCGCTCCTTTCCCGCCGACATACGGTATGTCGTCTACTCCCAACTCCCCAATTTCAGCGATCCTTTTCATGGTTCAACCCCGTTCTGAGTCGGTCCGCCAGGCGGCGCCGT
>SKHQ01000088.1 GCA_007116915.1 Candidatus Methanomethylophilaceae archaeon | reverse complement strand
TGTAGCAGGGCAGTTCCATTATGAACGGTGCCGGCTCCCCCGGGAACAGGGTGGCGCGGAACAGTTTCGCGGAACCTATGCCCACCAATATTCCGGTCACATAGAGGGCGAAGACCACCGTACCGGCGATATCGCTGAAGAATATCCCTGCCAACAGGATGTAGACCGGAAGCCGGGCGCTGCAGGACATGAATGGGTTGATCAGGATGCTGATCATCCGATCCTTGTCGTCCTCGATGGTCCTGGTCGCCATTATGGCGGGGACGTTGCATCCGAAACCCATCAGCATGGGTATCATCGACTTGCCCTGGAGGCCGATGGCGTGCATGACACGGTCCATCACGAAGGCCGCCCGGGCGAGGTAACCGCTCTCCTCCAGGATACCCAGGAGAAGGAATAACATCATGATCGAAGGCAGGAAGATCAGGACGGAACCGACACCGGTTATCATGCCGTCGCCTATCAGTGATCCAAGAGCTCCTTCGAACGAGTCGACCGACCACTCGGCAGCAGCTCCGAACGCCATATCGATAAGCTCCATGAACGGCTCAGCAAGCACGAAGGTCAGTTCGAAGACCGCCCACATAACCGTCAGGAATATTGGTATACCCAGATACTTGTGGGTGATGACGCTGTCGATACGGTCCGATCGGGACTTCCGCCGTGGCGGTCTCTTGGATGCATCGGCTGCCAATTTTCCAACCAGTTCATAGCGCCGGTCGGCCACTGTCATCTCGTTACGTTCGGCATCAGTCCCATCAATGACATTCCGGACCGCTTCGGCGGCATTCGCCGGAAGACGGTCCAGAACATCTAGGTCGCCGGAAATGATATTCATCGCCCTCCAGTCCGATACGTCGTCGACGCCGGCGTTGGTCATTGCATTCCTGACGTCCTCAAGGTCACTGACGACCTCGCTAGGGTAGGAGGGAACGACTCCACTCATACCATTGTTCTTAAGAACGGTCGACAACAGATCATCAAGGCCCTCCTTTCTGGTGGCGTTTATGGGAACAACCGCAAGACCTAGTCCCTTGGACAGCCGTTCCGGATCCACACTTATTCCTTGTTCGGCCGCCAGGTCCATCATGCTCAGGGCGACCACCGGCCTCAATCCCATTTCAACCAACTGTATGGTCAGATAGAGGTTACGCTCCAGGTTGGTGGCGTCCACCACATGTACCACCGCATCCGGAGCGCCGTCGACGAGGAAATCACGAGCGACCTTCTCGTCTATCGAGTAGGGGACGGTGCTGTACATTCCGGGCAGGTCGACGATATCCATCTCCTTACCGGAGTGGTTGCATCTGCCGACCTTCTTCTCCACCGTGACACCCGGCCAGTTGCCGATGTGCTGTTTCATCCCGGTGAGGGCGTTGAACAATGTGCTCTTACCGACGTTGGGATTGCCGACCATGGCGACCGTGAAACTTGCTTTCGCGTTGATATCAGACATCTGCACGCACCATTATCTTGTTGGCCATGCCCCTGCCGAGGGCGTAGCGTGAACCGTTCACCTTGACTATCAGGGAGCCACCGCCGCCTTCCAGCACCTCGACCTCAGCATTGTTGCCCAGGCCCATGTCGCTCAGACGACGGCAGATGCAACAGCTGCCGTTGATGGAGCAGACCTTTGCAGACCTTCCCGGCGTCAGCATTGGCAAAGGGATGGTGCTCATTTGCACACCTCGACCTCGATACGTTTCGCCTCCTCCTTCCGCAACGAGAGGTGGTAACCTTTCACAATGACCTCCAAAGGGTCGCCGAGAGGCGCTCTGCGCACCATCTCCAGTTCCGCACCAGGCAGGAGACCCATATCCATGATCCTCCTCCGTAGCCTACCGTCAGCACGGTTGGCGACGATCCTTGCGGACGTACCTGGTTCAATCTTATCCAATGTCAACAATAACATCATCCTCCAATTAATTTTGATAATTCTTAGGTAAGCCTAATAATTAGACCATTATTTAACATTTAGGTATTCCTAAATAATCTCCATAATCAACCAAGAAGATTACAGGCGGTCTCAAGGTAAACAATGAAATACGGACAGCGATTATAACGAGCACATGAACATCCGTGACATCCTGGCATCGCTCAAAGAAGGGAGTATCGGGGTGGAGGAGGCCGAGCGGCTTCTGCGTCTGGACTATGTGCAGCACATCGAAGGACACACCGTCTTCGACCACGCCCGGCAACTGCGCTCAGGTATTCCCGAGGTGGTCTACGGGCTGTCCAAGGACCCCGAGACGGTGGCGGACATTGTTCAGCGTGCGATGGAGAGGAGGGACCTCGTCATCGTGTCACGGATCAACGACGACCACCATGCCGCTGTAGTCGCTCGCGTGGGTGAGGATGATATCCGCTACGAGAGAAAAGCGCGCATGCTGGTCGTGGATAGAAGGGTGAAAAGAGAACCCAAAGGGAAAGTGGGCATCATTACCGCTGGAACCTCCGACCTGGGTGTGGCGGAGGAGGCCAGGGTCATGTTGGAGGCGATGGATTGTGAATGCCTATGCTTCCATGACGTGGGAGTCGCCGGCATGCATCGTTTCCTTGAGCCGATGAAGAAGGTGTTGGAGCAGGACGTGGATGTTCTGATAGTTGTGGCGGGCATGGAGGGGGCGCTCCCTACATTGGTATCGTCGCTATCTCACATCCCGGTGGTCGGCGTTCCGGTATCCACCGGATACGGCATAGGTGGCAACGGTGAGGCGGCCCTGTACAGCATGCTGCAGTCATGCGCTCCCGGATTGGCGGTTGTCAACATAGACAACGGTGTCGGGGCGGCATCCTTCGCGGCGATGATTGCCCGTCGCCGTTGATCAAAGGCCTTCCTTGCGGGCTATGTAATAGATGGCCACGAATATCGAACCCACGAGGACGATAACCGCCAGACCGGCTATCAGGCGATCCCGCACCGGATCATCGGCCATAAGGCCTATGCCCAGGGTGTCGCCCATTGCCACATCATCAAATTCAAAATCCGGGACGTAATTTTCGCTCTCGAGATGCCCCGCGCCTGCTGACACGACCATCAATAAGAGCAAAAGTACCGGTACGGCAAGACGTAGCATAATCCAGACAATGACTTCTCCAGGATATACCGTTTGTCGTCCCTCCCAAAGAGATGATGATATGCAGCGCCATCAATCCGAAAGCCATGAAAGGAAAGATGGCCACAGTGTTCACGTTCCAAGGGAAGGGTGCAATTCGAATTCCGCCGGCGATGATTCACAGGCGTCTCCGAGCAAGTGGTAATCCAGATGTCTGGGAGCATACGAAGTGGAGTTCACAGTCTTGCCGACCACTATCGGCAGCAAGGGAACAGACTCATTACCGGACTACAAGCTTCTCAGACTAAAGGAATTTTTTCGTTTAGGGAATAGAATAAAACCCCTGATGCACATATCTCCATCACTCGTCAGGGGGAGGGATGGTGTTCAGATTGTCTAAAGAGGATGATAGCAGGACAGAGACGGAGGCCGAGAGGCCGCGCATCAAGATCCTAACACCCCGTCCCGAATCAATCCCGGAACCCGCGTCGGATGAAAAACCACTGAAAGGGAAGGCCTTGAAGAAAAAGAAAAAGGTCGATCTGGAGGAGGAGGTGGAGAGACTCGGCAGGGAGATGCAACAGATGCAGGCCTCCATGAAGAGTCTGATGTGCATCTATCAGACCGTCCGTACCTCCGGTTTGAATGAACCGCCTCTTAACAAGTCCTCGGCGAATGAGAACCCTCTGACCTTCTCCCAATTGTTCCAGAGCATCCGGGCGTTGGAGAACGAGATGGACCGCATCGCCTCCATATACCTGAGCGACGACCAGCCCACCGTCACCGACCATCGTAAGTTGGATTCGTTGTACCAGGAGTTCGTCGAACTCCTCCTCAAAGGTACCCCGCAACTTTCCCAGTCCTCCCTCACTCTGGAGTCACTGCAAGAGGATGAAGGCATGGATATCCTCGACTCCCATATCGAACCTGATGAGGGCGATGGCTACAGCCCCGAGGACGAGAGCGAGATGCTGAGGTCCATGCGTATGGCACAACAGATCATGGAGTCCATGCTGATGAGTACCGCTCGCAGCATACCGGTCACAGGAAAGGACTTGGACACCTTGGACCACTGGTATCAGGTCTTCGCATCCTTCCGCTGAGGCGTAAATTTCTGCTAATCCCGTTCTGATCGGAGCGTCACAGCAAAATTGGTGAATGCACGATAGTGCCGGTATTCAGGACTGATAGTATGAAGAGGATGTTTATATCTCTCAAAAATCTTAATCAGCCCATGGACGGAGTGCACCTCATGCAGCATCAGACCGGCGCGGTCGGAGCACAGAGGCTTTTGTCCGTCCTATTGATGGTGGCATTGGTCATCACCCTCTTTCCATTGAGTCCTCCCGCAGTCACGGCGGAGGTCCACAGTCATTCCGTGACATACGTGTTCTCATCCGTGGCGGTGGACGGTCCGCCCCACATGCCTTTCAGCGTGGAGGGGACGTACTACGGTGCATTGGGTTCCTCCGCCTACGCGCTTCCAATGACCAGTGAATTGGTGGAACTGCCCATCGGCGCGGTATCGCTTCTAGGCCTGAGGATCACCAGCTCCGAGCCCATCTACCTCGGTGAGTTCGACCTGCCTGCGTTGTCCTACGGTAACAGTAAGATGTCGTCGGTCCAAGAATCAGGGTCGTCCCTGGCCTATTCCGGTCCGATATACGAAAGGAACGGGGTGCCTCTGATGCCGCTATCGGTAACTCCGATATCCTATGATCCATCCGGCAGGGCATGGTTCCATGAAGAGGTCACCGTGGAGATCCTCTACGAAAAGTCATCGGACGCCCTGCCATTGACAGGGGACGAAACACTCTCGCTATCATCATCCTACGACATGCTGATTGTGACATCCACCGAATTGAAGCCGGAGTTCGACCGTCTGCAGCGGTGGAGGGATGCCTTGGGTATTGATACTCATGTCGTCACCACCAGTCAGGTGGCGATTCAATTCCCCGACCGCGGGATGGCCGAGGCCATACGCGCGTTCGTATGGCACCAGCATAATGTGAGCGGCATACAGTATCTCCTTCTGGGAGGTGACGCCAACGTCATACCTGCTCACAAGATAACAATCACCGCTGGCGACTACACCGAACAGATCCCGGCCGATATCTATTATGGCGCTTTCGGCGGCAATGTCGATTGGTCTACCGATTTCCATCCCTATGTGGACGTGGCCATGGGCCGTGTGCCGGTATCGACATTGAACGGCGCCTCCAATTACGTTGATAAGGTGATCGCCTACGAGAGCCGTACCGCCGGCGATGGGTATCTGAAGAACGTCCTATTCCTGGGTGAGAAACTGGACTCCCGAGTGTGGGGAGGGGATGTCAAGGACACCAATGAGCAGTTCGTCCCTGATGATTTCGAGGTTACCAAGCTGTATGAGCGTGACAATGGGAAACTACGTTTCAATCCTGTCCGTGCGGAGGTTGAGGATGCGCACATCATCAACAACATGGGCCACGGCGACTATGATTTCCTCGCCACCCTGCGCAGTTCAAATGTTGCCAACATCGACAACACCGCCCCTTTCATTTGGTACAGTCAAGGTTGCAACGTCGGCGGTTTCGACCGTAACCCCTGTGTTTCCAATGTTATGCTGGCAGATGACAAGAACTCCGTCGCCAACATAGTCAACTCCCGCTTCGGCTGGTATATCAGCGGACCGAATTACCCTATAGGTCCATCCAACCTCTATGACAAGGCCTTCATGGGATTGGTCTTCGAGTCCGATGGGCTGTTGGGGGACATACATCATGAGGCCAAGTTAACCCAGGTGGCCAACCTCAGCAACCAGTACATCAGGTGGGTCTACGCCACCTTGAACCTCCTCGGCGACCCCGCCCTCAAGGTCGGGGGTTATGCGGTCATTCCTTCCCTGGAGATGACGGCGGATGGGAATGAAGAGTTGACCGTACTCGCGCAAATCAACGGTTGGGAAGGTAATGGAAGCGAGGCCAACCCTTTCATCATCACCAACGGCTCATATAAGGACGACACCCTCCGCACCATCCATCTTTTGAACACCTCCCTGCATGTGAGGATAGAGGGCAATGAGTTCCTCTCCTCTGGGATAGGCATAGAACTCAACGGCACCAGCAACGTGACCGTCATCAACAACACCTTCCGGGGCAAGGACGTAGCCATCCGTCTCGTTGATAGCTTATCAATATTGCAGGACAACATCCTCATCGACAACACCATCGGCGTGGAGGTGAGTGATGCAGATGTGCTGGTGGAGAACAACAGCTTCGTCAACGGCAACGGCAACGGTATCATCTCAGAACAGTCCGTATTAGAGGTGAGGAACAACATATTCTCCCGTTCCAGCGGCTACGCCGTCTCGGTGCAGGATGATGGCAGCACATTCATGGACAACAGTTTCGTGGAGAACAACGGTACCGTCGTACGGGTGAAGGGAGAGCAGGTATGGAATCAAGGCGCAAACGTCTGGTTGAACAACTGGTGGAGCGACATTTCCGATGAGGACGAATATCTGCTCGGAGGAGAGGGCGAGGACCCATCACCCCGGGAAGATAACATAAACGACGCCCCTGAATTCATCGGAGTCAATCCTCCCACCGCCGCATCGAACGATGTCATGAACCTGAGTGCAACGGCGGTCTCAGGCATAACGACGTACAGCGCCAGCGTCAACTCCGGAGCCTATTGCACACTACTGTCACCGTTGACACAGGCCGGTGATCTTTGCTTGTCGTTCGGGGAGAACAATGTCACCGTCAAAGCATACAGCACCCGGGGCAACCTCGGCATACTCGACCTGGAGATAGACTACCTCGTCCAGCTGCCCAATGTCACCATAACTTCTCCGGCAACGTTCTATATAAACAACTCCGCACCGCTGTTGCAATGGGAGATGGAGGACGACTCCAATCTCAGCAATTACTCGTACAGCATCAACGACGGGCAGTTCCTGAACACCACATCCGCCACTGCACAGTCCTCCGGTCTGCAGGAAGGGCAACAGATCCTTAGGCTGAGGGCCTATGACCAGGACGGTAACTACAGTTTCGCCAGGAAGGCGTTCTTCGTGGATACCGTGGCGCCTACGGTGACGATATCAACGCCACGTGACGGCGGCCTTATAGACCATGAATCATGGGACATCCGCTGGTCCACCTACGACCCCGGATTGGATTCCTCAGGTATATCGCACATAATCCTCTCCGCCAATGGCACGGAACACAATCTGAGTGCAGCAGCCCGGAACCTTACCGTAGATCTTGAAAACGGTGAGGTCGTGATCAGAGTCACGGTCCACGACATGGCGGGTAACAACGCCTCCGCCAGCGTCACGGTGCAGGTGGATCACGCTCCTCCGCAGATAATCATCGACACACCGCCCGGCCATCCTCTGGTCGGCATGTCACCGACATTGTGGTGGAACGTCAGCGACGAAGGTAGCGGTATTGACCGGGTGTTAATGCGCATCGACGGCGGTGCAACAGTGGACGTGACCGGGACGGGCCACCGTACCTTCACCGGTCTCTCAAATGGATATCATATCGTTGAGGTCATAGCCTACGATGCCATCGGTAACCGCGCCGAATCATCCATCGGTCTGGTGATAGGGGACGAGCTGCCGATCCTAGACTTCACCTCCCCGCGCAACGGACATGCCGGCAGTCCTGCGACAATAACATGGGACGTTTGGGGCGGAGGCGATTACACCTTTGGCTACAGCGTTGCCGGCGTGGACACACTCACGGGTTCAAGCAAAGAGGCAAGCATCCTCCTGGATGAGGGCACTCATTCCATAAGCATCTGGGCATACGACGATGTGGCCGATGTGAACCTCACACGTACCATGGACATCACCGTCAGCGACAATGTACCCGACCTGCAGTGGTCCTCACCGACGGAGGGACAAGATGACCTGTTGTTCGATAGACCGATGCTGCTTCTTTACGATCTGGTCACCAAGGTGGATAGGGACTCGGTGCAGGTCGTCCTCAGGGATGACGACGGTCACCGCATCATCGGCAACACCACCTGGACTGTGAACGGTACCATACGATTCACTCCCGACCTTGACCTGGAAAACCCGCAGGGATTCACGCTGACAGTGGAGGGCAGGGATCTGGCGGGAAGGGCCTTCAGCGACACAATCACATTCTCCACTGCCACCCTGACCGTGCCTGGGAGGCCCATCAACCTGCAGGCCACCGGTGAGGCCAATTGGCTGGGGGTGTTCAATGCATTGACCTGGGAGAAACCCTTCGATGACGGGGGATATCCCGTGGAGGAGTCTCCGTTGGTCTATAACGTGTACCGTAGCGACGGTGAAGGCACCTGGACGAAGATAGGCAATACAACCAAGCTGCAGTACAATGACCGTCAAGGTCTGGTCCCGGGACAGAACTACTCCTATTATTTGACGGTGTCCAACATCATAGGCGAGAGCGGACCATCCTTGTCCGATGATGCTCAGACTGCGCAGCCACTGGAGGGGTTGGACCTGATATTGTCCGCCTTATATTCCTTCCCCGTCATGGTTTCGTTCAACCTGGCCGTGTTCATGATGCTAGCCAATGAGACGTCGGAGACGGTGGAAGAGCTGTGGAACGTGACCGTTGTATTACTGGGTCCGATGGCTGAGGCCGGTTGGGAATACGCCCAGATGGGCTTAGAGGCCTTGCAGGAAGCGATCAGGATGGCCAGTGAGGTCCTGGTGGAGTTCGGCGAATCCCAAGGTTATGACATGGAATGGATGACTCCGCAGTTGCTCACTATGATAATCGCCATCCCTCTGTTGTCTTTCCTTATCTGGAGGTTGAGACGTTCCCGTCTCGATGCCCAGTTCCTGCCTCCTGAGAAGGGCTCAAACGTGATGACGGAGGCCGAGCTCGAGGCGCAGTATCTGCTGCGACAGGAGCTTGAGGAATTGGACGAACTGCTCGCTCTCGGTGAAATAGGTCATGAGGAGCATCGCCGCCGCTCGGCTCTCGCCGCCGAGAGGCTGTCAGCACTTCACCTGGCATCCATGCATAGAAACCGCAGATGAGGAACCTTCGCTGACCTCCCGTAAAAGGCATTTATCAATGAAACGTATGAAGTGATATGCAGGCCACGGTCGCCAAAGGCTTCCAAGACGTTTTCAAAGAGCCTGAGGGCTCCAAGGTGGCTCCCGGTCTATGCGTGGTCTGCAAGGGATCGAAGATGCTCTGTGGAAAAGAACGTTGTCCTTTGATGGTCAAGTTCCATTCCCAAAGCCGCAGCATGCGTCTGGTCGAAGGTAAGGAGCTGGCAGGTTGTTCGCCGCCGGCGGTTTTCGTCGGACGTTACGGTTACCCCAAGGTGGAGATCGGACCTTTACTACCGCCGTTGATGGGGGACACGTCTTTGTTGGACACCCCGGAGAGATGGGTGGGGAAGAGCATCGATGAGATCGTTGATTTCCGTTACAGCATGGTGCGCGGTATGCACCGCATCGATGCCCGTGATTTCGCATCCGGCGGCAGGATAGTGGACCAGGTCCAGGAGATGGCCCTAATGCGCGACCCCACCGAGCTGGAGGCGTCATTCAGCCGTCGTCCGGCAGGAAGGCTGGTGCTCGATGACGAGGTGCAGCCCTTCGGACCGTCCGCCCCTTTGACGGGTATGAGGATGGGCAACGGTTATTTTCAACGAGATATGGAGAAGGCCTACAACGATACCGACCTCAAGGCCACGGAGGCGGTCGTCCGTCTCTATCACGAAGGGGTTATGATATCCGACATCCAGAAGGCCCTGTCGGTGGGAACCTTGGGTGTCGGCAAAAGGAGGAGGTTCGTACCGACGCGATGGTCCATAACGGCAGTGGACGACACGGTCGGACAACATCTGCTTTCCAGCACTAAACACAACCCCACCATCGACGACTTCCGCATCTACCAGTGGGAGGAGCTGGACAACCGTTGGTGCGTCATGTTGATGCCTTGTAGCTGGAGGTATGAACTCATCGAGGCCTGGTATCCGAACACCACCTGGAACCCCTACGGCCGCGAGGTGTCAATGGTTTCCGACCACGAGTTCTTCGATGGACGTAAGGAGTACGCCCGTATCGGTGGTTGCTATTACGCCGCCCGGATGGCTGTCAACGAACTGTTGATCAACGAACGCCGTCAGGCGGGGGCGGTCATATTCCGTGAGGCCCATCCGGGATACATCATGCCCGTCGGGGTTTGGAACGTCCGTGAGAACGTGCGTGCCGCCCTGACCACCCTGCCGTACCGTTATGAGACCTTGGAGCAGGCCCTACAGCATGTGGACCGCACCATGGACATACCCCGGGACCGTTGGATACGCAACTCGGGGATATTGAAGGACATGCTGACGCAGAGGAGGTTGGATGACTTCATCTGATCTCCATGCCTTCGCTGACATCGGTGTACGTCGCAGGGAGGAGGCTCCCTGCTCCCGTGCCCTCTCACCTTCCCGCCTCCCCGGTCTCGATTTCGCATTGAACCCTTATCGCGGCTGCTCCCATGGTTGCCTTTATTGTTATGCGCCCGCCCTTCTCCACACCCCTGTGGACGGATGGACTGCAGCTCTGCCCAAACGCGGGTTGCTCCGTCTTCTGGAGAAGGAGGTCGGTTCGGTGAAGGGCGTCGTGGGCATAGGGACATCCACCGACCCCTACCAACCATTGGAGGAGGAGGCCCGACTCACCCGTGGCTGCCTCAGGATACTCAGGGATGCTTCTCTGGAATATTGTGTCCACACCAAATCCGACCTCGTGCTGCGGGACATCGATCTCTTGGACAAGGCGGAGGTCGGCATTACGATAACCAATCTTTCCGAAACAGCATCACTAAGTCTTGAGCCTGGTGCCCCTTTGCCGCAGAGACGGTTGGACGCCGTAAAGGGACTGTGCGAAGCAGGTGTCGAGGTTTTTGTGATGGTGGGTCCTCTTCTGTCGCTGATCGAAGGACAGGAGGTGGAGCTTGCAGAAGCCATCGCCAAGACCGGCGTCGCCATGGTGATGGTGGATACACTGAACAAAGGGACGGACCCAGCGCCCTTACGGGCGGTAGGTGTGACGGCCGCCACTCCGTCATGCGTCATCAGATTCAAGGAGTCGGCATCCTCTCTGGGCCTGGTAATTCGCAATGCCTTTTGAACGGATACGGAAATTCTTGAAATAATAGGTACCCTTTATGAGCGAGGGATAATCATGGCCTTTAGCGACAAGACTCTAGCAGCGATGGAGCATTTCGGCGAGGTTCTCGAGCAGCAGCTCGCCCGCGTCGAGATGATGAAATCGGCTGCCGACTGGATTGACTACGGCTCAGTGGATAGGATAATCATCGGCGTCTGCGGCGGCGACGGCATCGGGCCGTTCATCTCCGCGCATGCGCAGACCGTTCTCGAAAACCTCCTGGCGGATGAGATCGCCTCCGGTAAGGTTGAGATACGTACCATCGACGGCCTCACCATAGAGAACCGCGTCAAGGTCATGAAACCGATCCCGGACGACGTCCTGGAGGAGTTGAAGAAGTGTCACGTCGTGCTCAAAGGTCCGACCACCACGCCGAAGAAGGGCGACCCCTGGCCGAACATCGAGAGTGCGAACGTGGCGATGAGGAAGCATCTAGACCTTTTCGCCAACGTGCGTCCCGTCAAGATACCGGAGCAGGGCATAGACTGGGTATTCTTCCGTGAGAACACCGAAGGCTCCTACGCATTGGGCAGTCAGGGTGTGGACGTGGACGACGACATAGCCATCGATTTCTGCGTCACGACCAAGCAGGGTTCGGAGCGCATAATACGTCTCGCTTTCGACTATGCACGCCGCAACGCCATGGGCAAGGTGTCGGTGGTCACAAAGGCCAACGTGGTCAAGGCCACCGACGGCAAGTTCCTGGATATCGCCGAGCAGATCGCCAAGGAATACCCAGAGGTGAAATGGGACGACTGGTTCATAGACATCATGACCGCCAAGCTCCTCGACCCCTACCGTGCGAAGGATTTCAAGGTGATGGTCATGCCCAACCTTTACGGCGATATTCTCACCGATGAGGCGGCGCAGATCCAAGGTGGCGTCGGTACCGCCGGCAGCGCCAACATCGGCAAGCGTTACGCCATGTTCGAGGCCATACACGGCTCCGCTCCGCGCATGGTGGACGAAGGACGGGCGCAGTACGCCGACCCGTCATCGATGATAAAGGCCGCGGCGATGCTCCTCAACCACATCGGCAAGACAGTGGAGTCGCAGCGCCTGGAGATGGCACTGGATGTCTGTGGCCAGTTCGAGAAACGTCTGGTGATGACCGGCCGTAGCGACGGCGCGGACGGCGCCGCCTACGCTCATTACGTCCTCGACAACGTCAAGGACCCTGGACTAGAGGAGAAGTGGAAAGGCTACAAGGAAGGCTTCAAGGCCTGATATTCCACCATGGTCCAGCGATTATCACTTTGAGCTATCAGCTTAGCAAAACGTTATTATAGAAGAACAAAATTATCCAAACTAGTCAAGGAGGACAGTTATACATGGCATATGGCATGGGAAACCAACCAGTAATCGTGCTCAAAGAGGGCACCGAGAGAAGCAAGGACAAAGAGGCGCAGTACAACAACATCGCCGCCGCTCGCGCAGTGGCCGATGCGGTACGATCCACCCTTGG
>SKHQ01000003.1 GCA_007116915.1 Candidatus Methanomethylophilaceae archaeon | reverse complement strand
GAGGTGAATGACACCGTTGGCGTAGGGCCATGCGACTCCTATGAAGACCTTGGTCATTTGTATCGGTTTGAGAACGGATTAAACGATTTAAGTTTGATGGGTTGGCTTGGTGTGCTGATTTGGAGATAATGGACGTCTCAGTCCCGGGTACGGACCTTGTCCGCCTCGGCCAACATCGCCCTCACAGTCAGCCATCCCCATGCTAGGACCAACACCGAACCAGCTATCTCTCCCAATGTCTGGCCCCACCATACTCCCACCAGACCCACCCGGGCTCCGAGTATATAGGCCGGGATAAGGGTGAGTATCATGTTGCGCAGAATGGTACCGATCAGAGCCCTGTTGGCCATCCCGATGCTCTGGAACATCGCGGCGGCCACGCCCCCCACTCCGATGAATGGTAGGAACAGTACGCTGATCCTGAGGAAAAGGACCATCCCGTCAGCGAGGTGGGCGGTCTCCTCGGCGTAGGTGAACAGGATCACCAATTCGTAGGCGAAGATTCCCAATAAAGCGGCCAATATGGCCATGGATATGAATGTGAGCCTGTTGGCATAGCTGAATGCCTCCGATAGTTTGTCGTAGCGTTTGGCGCCGTATGCGGCGGCGCATATCGGCACCAAGGCGCCGGCGATGCCGAGATAGGGGAGCATTGCCATCTGCAACAACCTCCAACCGCTGGAGAATATCGCCACTCCGTCAACGCCACCAAATTGGATCACCACCATGTTCAGGATAAACGCCGATATCGAAAGGACTATCATCTCCCCTGCCGCGGGGATGCCTATGCGGAGGATGTCCCGTGTGGTTGCGGAGCAATATCTGAACCCTTTCATACCGATGTTCAGATATCTTCCTTTTCCCGGCATGTACCAATATAGAGTAACCACAGTAGCGACGGTGAAGGCCAAAAGTGATGCCCAGGCAGCCCCCGCCACGCCTAGGCCCAGAGTGTATATGAAAATGGGATCCAGTATGATATTTAGGAGGGAGGCGAATATCATTATCGCCATGGCCCTTTTGACCGCCCCCTCCGCACGTAGGAGACTGTTGGTCAAGGTCGCCAGGAAGATGATTATGGTTCCCAGGAATATGACTCTGCCATACTCGAGGGTCATCACCTCGACCTCACCGCCGCCGACGAATGAGAATATGACATCAGCGAAGGCGAGCAGAGGTATCGTCAAAACCAATGACGCCACCACGGCGATCAGCAGTGAGTGTCGGGCAGCAGAATTGGCACCATCGCGGTCTCCAGAGCCTATGCGCCTCGCCACAACAGCGGAAGCACCTATCCCTAGGCCATTAGCCAGACCGATTAGTATGAAGAAGATGGGGAAGACCAGACCTACGGCCGCGAGGGCATCAGGGCCCAATCCTGCGACCCATACGGCATCGATGAGGTTGTATACCGTCTGAGCTAACAATGCCACCACCAGTGGCAGGGTCATCCTCCTAACGGCCTGTTTCGGGTCACCGAGAAGAATCTCTATCCCATCGGTCTTCATTAATTTCCCTCATATCTTAGATGTCGTCTCTCTATAAAGGCCTCGACGCCGGTGTGGAATCACGAAGCTTCCTTATCGTGATTCTGACCCACGCGAAAACTAACAAAGACGACAGTACGTTTGCAGAGCATAGTCCCACCCATATGCCGATGAGTCCATAACCCAGAACGATACCCAGCACATAACAGAATATCAAGGACAATATCAAAGCGCGGAACAATGTGGCGATTAGAGCTTTGACTCCCATCCCCATTCCTTGGAATGTCGCCGACGACAGCATACCGAACGCGACACCGGGGACCATGAAAGCGAATATGCGTAGGAAAATCACGAGGTCATCGAACAGATGGGCCGACTCTGAGGACCATGTGAAGAGAGTCATGATCTGTGGTGCGAAAACGAAGAGGACGACCATCAGAAAACCGCCGATGCCCATGGCGTATTTGATCGAATATAGATGGGTGATGCTCAACTTTTCGAAGTTCTTGGCCCCGAATGCGGCTCCGGTGACCGGTGTGACAGCACTGGCGATACCTTGGATCGCGACCACTGCCATTGAGACCACCCTCCAACCTGTGCTGTATATGGCGACGCCATCGGTGTCGTCGACCATTAGTATGAGGAATATCAGCGCGAACTGAGTTAAGGCCATGGACATGAATTGCATCGAAGCTGGCGCTCCCACTGCCAAAACATCACGGTTCACGTCACGGTGCCAACGGTATCCTCTGATATCCAATCTCAGATACGTCCCGCGTCCGGATATGTAGACGCGGAGCAATGCCAATGTCGTTATGCCGAATGCGACTACTGTGGCCCATGCGGCACCGGCGATGCCCATCTCAAGACCGTATATGAATATTGGATCCAGGATTATGTTGAGAACCGAACCCAACGCCAGATATGTGGAGGACCTACGAGCGTCACCCTCGCCGCGCAGGGTCGCTGACAACACACTCGCCAAGATGATTGTCGCCGATCCACCGAACACGATACGCCCATAATCGGATGCCAGAGGAGCTACTGATCCGGCACCCATGGCTAGAAAGATATCCTCAGTGAACATGTAGAGCGAGACCGATACGAAAACACTGACCAACAGCGCCAATAGCAGTGTGTGGGAGAGTGCCTTCCTTGCACCCTCTATATCGTTGGCACCAATACGCCTGGCTATTGCCGAAGAACCTCCTATTCCGATACCGGCGCCGAGTCCCATTATGACGAAGAATATCGGGAATGCGAACCCAACCGCCGCCAGGGCATCAGAACCCAGTCCCGACACCCATATGGCATCGAACAGGTTGTAGGCGGTCTGAAGGCTCATTGCTATTATCATCGGTAGAGAGAGCCTTTTTATGGCCCTCCGGGGGTCACCGACTAGTGTGTCGACGCCTTTTGTCCTCGCAACCTCACTATCCATCCGGTACCTCTGAAACATTCCTATGCATCAGCTGCAGAAGCCTGTCAAGCTCCCTCCTGTCCTCATCGGACATTCCCGCGACCAATGAGGATTCCAGCTCAGCCCTTATCTCATGCAGCCTTTCCATCGCTAGGCGGCCAGCAGGGGTAAGGCTCAGCCGATAGTTACGTCGGTCATGGTCATCTTTCTTACGGATGATTAGCCCGGAATCCTCCAATCGCATCATACCACGAGCGACTGTTCCTTTGTCAAGATTCAATTTCAAGGCGGCCGTGCCTTGATTGATCCCATCGTGATAGTAAAGAAGGAACATAAGCGGGAACTGGCCGCTGTTTATGTCAATGTCGCCGAGACGGGACTTGATGAAACTATGACTGTCGCGATTTATCATTGATATCAGACGCAAGCGGGATATCGGGCAGTCCTCATTGTCGGCCAAAGGGAATCTTAACACAACCGTTGTTTATGCAACTTAATTATTTATTGTTTCTTTCAATCATGGGCTGGTGCGCCTTCCAATCATTAAAGCTTATAAACCAAATCCACATAGGCGATGACATGCGCATCGCCGCATTGCTCAAGGACCGCTGTCAAACCAGGAAGTGCAACACCGAGTGTATGAGATTCTGCCCTAAGATGAGAACAGGGGTGGAAGTCATAGTCATGGGTGATCGAGGCAAGCCCGTAATATCAGAGGAGCTATGCGCAGGCTGTGGAATCTGTGTCCACAAGTGCCCGTTCGATGCCATCAAGATTATTGGACTCGCGGATGAGTTGAAAGGCGAGATGGTCCATCAATATGGTGAGAACAGTTTCCGTCTTTATCGCCTCCCAGTCCCTAAAAAGGGAATGGTCACCGGCATCCTAGGCCCCAATGGGATTGGAAAGACCACCGCCATAAAGATGCTTTCCGGGGTCGAGATTCCGAACCTGGGAAGGTACGATGACCCTCCCAGCAAAGAAGAGGTCCTCAGCCATTTCAGCGGAACCGAGATGCATCCGTTCCTATCCTCGGTCTATGGCGGAGGCATAAAAACCGCCACCAAGCCGCAATACGTTGATAAATTGCCACAGGTACACAAGGGGGAGGTCCGTGAGCTCCTGGAGCGAGTTGAGGAGCGTATGACCCTGAAGGAGGCTGTCGATGTGTTCGAACTCGGGGAGGTAGTGGACAGTCGCCTCGAGAAACTCTCAGGAGGGGAACTGCAAAGAGTTGCCATGGCCGCTACCGTGATGCGGGATGCCGACGTCTACTTCTTTGATGAGCCTTCATCCTACCTAGACATATACCAACGTATCAAAATGGCCAGGATAATACGGAGCCTCAGTGAGGATAGGCAGGTCGTCGTCATAGAGCACGACCTTGCGGTATTGGATTTCCTGGCGGACAACGTCAACGTCGTTTATGGGGAAGAGGGAGCTTATGGCGTATTCACTCTGGGCCGGCAAGTTCGTACCGCCATCAACGTTTATCTCAACGGTTACCTCCCAGAAGAGAACATACGTTTCCGCGAAAGACCTATAGAGTTCGCGATGTCACCTCCACGCGGAGAATGGGCGACCGGCGATCTGGTGTCATACCAGGGTTTGAAGAAGGATTTCGGACGGTTCTCGCTCGAAGTGGGCTCCGGAACCATAAAGATAGGTGAATCAGTCGGCATTGTAGGACCGAATGCCACCGGTAAGACGACCTTCGTCAAGATGCTGGCTGGTGTCCTGGAACCAGATGAGGGGACTGTTGATGCCGACGTCAAGGTATCTTACAAACCACAGTACATAACCCCTGACTTCGAGGGCACATTGAAAGACCTGCTCTACACAAAGGCTTTCGAAGTGGTACAATCCGGTTTCTTCCAGACCGAGGTCATGGAGCCTTTGGCCCTCAAGCATCTCCTAGAGAAGAAAGTCAAGAACCTTTCCGGCGGAGAGCTGCAGAGGTCTGCCATAGCACTCTGCCTGGCCACGGAGGCTGACATGTATCTCCTTGATGAACCCTCGGCATATCTGGACTCCAACCAGAGGATGAATGCCGCCAAGACCATCCGCAGGGTGATGGAGAAGAGCGGCAAGAGCGCCATGGTCGTCGACCATGACATCTACTTCCTTGACATGGTCTCGGATTCAATGATGGTGTTCGGAGGGGCCCCGGGCAGCAGAGGCGTAGGCGAAGGGCCGATGGAAATGAGGAAAGGTATGAACCGTTTCCTGCATGAGGTCGACATAACATTCAGACGCGACACCGACACCCACCGTCCGCGAATAAACAAACCCGAATCCCGCCTGGACAGGGAACAGAAGGGGAAGGGCGAATATTACTACGCCTAGAGTCTAAGGATACCTACTGTGAGCAGAGTGGTTATCGCGCAGGCTATCAAAACACCGATGCCGATTACCAGTATCGACTTCTTAACCTCCAACTCGAACAACCAGGCCAACAATGTTGCCGTCCAAACGCCGGTGACCGGCAGAGGGATTGCCACGAAGAATACCAGCCCCAGTTCCTGCCACCTCTCCAACGGCTTGCTGTTCTTACTGGAAACCCTTTTGACACAGAATTCATAGACCACGCTGATGAAATTTATTCTGCACAACCAGCGCGTATAGACGACGCTTAGTCCGAAGTAAACCAAGGGGGATGCGAGTATGTTGAAGGCCGCGCACCATAGGAATGCGCTCAATGGGTCGGCTCCCATGGTAGTTATGGCATACACGATTGCATACCTTCCCTCCACCACAGGTATCATGGAAAGAAACGCCAGATATATCCAGTCCCAAGCATCTAACATAAGCTCAATCCCTTCAAATGAATAATACCGCCAAGTAGGCAAAGTATATAAAAACGAACACCAGGCCCGCTTTACGACCTACGCCACCACGGAAACGGATGAAAAGCAGAAGCATCAGAGATAATGCTATCATAAGTGGGAACTCCAGAAACAGCATCCCGCGCGGCACCGATATGGTGGCGTTGGCAGTAGCGATGCCTATCACGAAAAGGGAGTTGAAGATGTTGCTGCCGATTATGTTGCTGAGTATGATCTCCGTCTCCCTTTTGTATGCAGCGGCTAAAGATATGGATAGCTCAGGCAAAGATGTGCCAATCGCCACCACGACCAGACCTATTACTAGTTCGGAAACACCGACCATGTTCGCCAAGTCTATCGCACCCACGACGAAAAATTGTGCCCCTACTATGAGCAAGGCCAAAGATAAAACGATGATTGCGAGATTCCTTCGAAGCGAACCTGATTCGCCCGTCATAAGAACTTCGTCGGCCATCTCCCTCATAGGATCCTGTCGTGAGAAACGGTAGACGATGTAAACGAAAATCATCATCAACAACAGCATTATCAGGCCCTCGAAGAGGTCGAATGCTCCTGATGAGGCCATGAATGTGAACAAGACTGCCGCGGCAAGCATCATCCATACCTCGAAACGAACTGTGTCGAAACGGGTCGCCAGAGGATACACCAATGCAGAAAGTCCTATCACAAGTCCGATGTTGGCGATGTTACTACCCACTATGGTCCCAAGAACCACATCGGAGGATTTGCCCGACATCAGAGCCAAAGCGGCCTCTGGAGAGGATGAGCCGAATGCCACGATTGTGAGACCGATGACGAACGGCGATACACCCAGTATCAGCGCCACCTTCTTAGCCGAGTCCACCAACCAATTGGATGAAAAGTAAAGAAGGATGAACCCCAGGGGCAACCCCAGCAATGCCAGAGACATTCAAGCCATCAAACATATATGATTATTTCAACCTTTTTCACAACTTTGAGATATACCGGGAAAAGCTTAAATTCAAAAATCATTGTAACAAAGTATATGCTAGGTAGGGCCGACACACATGTTCATACAAAATACTCCGGCTTCGGCTCCCTAGGTCCACTGTTCTTCCCCGAATCGGTTTCCGACCCGGAGGATGTTGTTAAACATGCCACCAAACTCGGTGACGATGTCCTTTGCATCACTGATCACAACACAATGAAAGGCGCCTTCAAGGCCAAAGAGGCTGCCCGGGCTTATGATAATCTCGACCTTGTGATGGGTGAGGAGATAAACACCACTGAGGGAGAGATCATCGGCCTTTGGCTCAATGAGGAGATCCCCCGCGGGATGACTCCTGAAGAGACGATTGATGCCATCCGTGACCAGGGAGGCATCGTGGTCGCCCCTCATCCTTTCAGTCTCCATGTACCCGCTCTTCAAGACCGTATATTCGAACTAGACATCGATGCGATCGAGACGATAAACGCGGGGCATATTGATTCATATTCCAACGCCCAAGCCCAAAAAATCGCTAACATCTATGGTCGATGGGCGACCCTTGGTGCAAGCGATGCTCATTCCATGCCGACCATGGGTCACGCTTGGACGGAATACCGCGGCTTGGGAGAAGATGACCTACGTAGTTGCATTCTGAAAAAGGAATGCTACGCTCGCGGATATTGCGTTCCGATCGATAAGGCCATCGACTGGAGTATCGGTGTGGTCATGCAGGCTGACATGCAGATAATCAGATCCATGTTGGGTCTGATTAGATCTTACGATGCCGAGGATCCAATGCAATGTAAGATCCAGTCGCTACCGACACACAAGAAGATACTCGGTCTGGTCGGTTCCTTCTTCTATCTACTTCCACCCGTACCCCATGTGGCAAGTATAGCCAGTGGACGTTGGTTCTCTAAAAAGATAAAGCAGAAGACACTCTCCGAGAATTCGGAAAGGCATTCAGTGGACGTGAAGCCCACGGAATGCTCGGTCGACGACCTCTGATAGTGTCGGATGTATCACCTGACTTCTCATCAATGGTGCAGGGGAGCCATTACCAGACCTCATAAGATACACGATACCTTGAAGCATTGATGTGGCCTCAGGTCCGCATACGGTCGCACCGAGTATCGACATGCTCTCCTTATCGACGATCACTTTTACGAAACCGTCCTTGGAATCCATCGCATAGCCTTTGCCGGTGTCATGGTACCTATGATGTCCCACCAAAACCTCAATACCGCGGGCCTTGGCATCAGATTCCTTCAGACCGACAGATGCTACCTGCGGCCATGAGAAGACTGCATGAGGTATCACCGTCTCATCCACCTTGGTCGAATGGCCGTTGAGGTTCTGCCATGCCACCATGCTCTGATAGTTTGCATTGTGTCTGAACATGTTCCGTCCGATGGTATCACCGAAGGCGTAGATGCCATCGACATTGGTACGTAGATACTTGTCAACAATGATGTAACCGTTTATATCCAGATCTATCCCCGACTTCTCAGGATGCAGAAGGTCGTTGTTGTTCCTGACACCGGTGCATACCAATATCTCCTCTGCCTCCACCTCTTGGGACTCATCACCTGACTTCAAAGAGACCTTTTTCAAACCGTTCTGCGTGCTCACTTGTTTGACATCATATCCTAGATAGAAGTCTACGAGTTTTGATAGTCCCTCGAGTACCGCTTCGCCGGCCTCGGGCTCCTCAGAGGTCAGAAATCTGGAGTTGCGGCCGACCACAGTGACGTCCACGCCTATCGCGCTGAAGAAATGGGCGAATTCTGCGGCCTTGTAGCCTCCGCCCAGGATTATGAGGCTTCGGGGTGGGGATTTGATTTCAAATACATCCTCGGAAGTAAGATAACCGACCTTATCCAGTCCAGGTATTGTAGGCACCAGGGTTCGTGTACCATTGGCGATAATTATCTTATCGGCCGTGACGGTCTTGATGCCCGCTTTGATTGTCTTAGGACCGACGAACTCTGCCGTCTTCTTGTAAAGGTCTATGCCCTTGTCGCCCTCCACAGATCTTTCGATGGATTTCGAGTCACCGTGCGTAAATTTTGTAAGCCTCTGCCTTATCAGAGCGAAATCGATGGTCTCCGCTTTCATGGAGACCCCTATTGAACGAGAGTCCTCGGCCTGGCGTATTACATCGGCGACCGTGGTCCATATTTTAGAAGGTATACAGCCGCGGTTTAGACAGGTTCCGCCCATAGGGCCGTTCTCAAAAATGGCGACCTTCATATCCTTATCACGGGCAACTTGAGCGATGTTGAGACCTGCTCCGGAGCCTATCACTATTATGTCGTATTCTTTGTTCATATAGAACCTGGTCAACATCCTCTCAGGGAATAGATAACCCTTACCCCTACTCCAGGAAGTCCATACCTATCTGTCCGATCTTTAATGCCAGGGAACGGGACATTAGTCCTGCCTCCATCCATGCAGCGTTGAATACCGCCAATGGAGCCATGCAGGTCGGTGTGAGGTGCTCCACTATCATAGGGTCCATTATCTTACTGAGAGTTATGCCTCCCAGATCCTCCATCGACAAGGTACCGAGCTGCTCCCCGTACTCCCTGACCTTGTCACATTCCGATTCAATGCTAACATCCAACAGACCATCCTCACGCTGTGTGACCCTCACCATGTGGGTGTACTCGCATACACCCATGTTGACTCTTATCAACGCCATTTTAACACCATTTCCAATTGATTTGAAATAACTTTAATACCACAGCCTACTATTAACAAACCGTGATATTGTGAGTGATTGCTGCATCGCCAAGGCAGCGGCCGAGGTGGGACGCATACGCGTCAAGGGGATTGTTGTTGGGATATCTAATTTGAACGGTATCTTCGCATCTGTCAATGGTCTTGTTGGCGAGTCTTTACGTGCAGAGATACTGAAGCAGGCCGCCATTTACAACTACATACCGAAGGAAAGACGTGAGGACTATGCCGACAGCCTTATCCAGGCCTATTTGAAATGGCGTGATCCAAATGATAATCGAGATATACGGTAGCAACTGCATCAAATGCGAACGTTTGCATAGGAATGTGCAAAACTCCCTGCTTGAGACCCGTATATCAGCCGAGGTCCGAGAAGTCAACGACCCGGATGAGTTGACTGCTATCGGAGTGACGACCATCCCTACTCTGATAATCGATGGTCAAATCGTTAGTAAAGGCAGAATCGTCAGCATCAAAGAGCTGAACGTGATACTCAAGGGATTTCAATCCTGATACTCGCCTGAGTCCTATCGAGAATGCATAAGTGGTTTGTAATTGGTTTGATTTGATTTCATTTGGTATCGTTGACCAGAATCAGGTGCCAACCGAACTGGGTGCGAATAGGACCAACGACATTCCCGGCCTCGGCCTTGAACGCCGCATTATCGAACTCTGCCACCATCTGGTTGCGACCGAACCATCCCAGATTTCCGCCCTTCTTCCCCGAGGGGCACTCTGAATACTTCTTCGCCATGGCCTCAAAGGTCTCACCGCCATTCAACATGGCGATTATCTCGTTAGCCTTCTTCTCACTCTTTACCAGAATGTGGGAAGCGTTGACTTGCTTTGTCATGAAATCTTTATCGGTGCGATTGATAATAAGGCTTGTTATTCGACAACATAGATAAGTCTGGTAATCAATTCATTAAGCATGCCATCAGTCATTGAAGGATACTATAAGGTGGTCGTTTTCCTTCCTCCTGAATATCGAGAAGAGATGATGAGGGTTATCAATGCCTCGATGGACCCCATATATCCAAATTATGACATGGTTTTCAGTTACCAGATGGTCAAAGGATGTTGGAGGCCTCTGAAAGGAGCTAACCCGTTCAAAGGGAATATGGGCGAGGTCGAGGAGGCGGATGAGTTGAGGCTTGAATTCGCCATCCGCGCCCCTGACCTAAGGAAGGTGGTCGATGCCATAATCGATGCCCATCCCTATGAGGAACCAGGGATCGATATTTTCCCTTTCACTCCCGGAAGAGAGGTTGCAGGACTCTAATCCTTGATGAAACGGACTGAGTAGACGGAATCGAAAGTGCGCTGCAAACGGTGTATCTTCAGACTTCGTATGCGGTACTCCGCCTCAGTAGCATCCAACACACCAAGGTCCACAAACTCCAGCATCATGTTCTCAGCCCGGTCATAGTCGCCCTCCAGGCCGACTATTATGTCTATCAGACGATTCCGACAGCCTATGTAATCGGGCAGGGTCCCTCCGTGATGGTTCTTGAATAAATCTAGGATGGTGGGCAGCATCTTCAGACCTTGCTCACAGTACCACTTGGCCTCATCGTTCTTATTGATCTCGGCTGTGGCAATGATCATCTCCTCGTTCATCAGGAAATGCAACAAGGCATCACCGCCGATGGTCAGTCCTTGAGTGGCTAAGATTATTGCAAATTTGTGATTCTCATCCAAATTAGCATGCTTGGCCATCTCCAAAAGGGACCATTGTGCCCCCTTCGACTCATCAATATATGAAGCGTAACGGGAAATTATCCTTTTCGCCTCTTCACTCAAGCCATCGTACCATTCACCAATGCCCATATTCCGCATAACCAATCCTAGGTCAGATATCATCAAACTCACTCAGGGGTGAATGCAGACGACTCCTATTATAATTGTCATCAGGCATAACCGTTATATTCGAATCCGTCGCTCATAACTTGAATGGCTGAACCACCGCCACCGAGACAATACACTTTCGAATTCTTCCTTCGCAAGATTATCGCACAGGCGGCGGAGCTTACGGAGCTGATAGATGCCAAGAAAAGGTTCCGTCAAGAGAAGGTACAGATCATAATACTCACTGCGGTGACCGCAGGATTCTGCATCCTTGGCGCTTACATCATATACGGCATAGGAAAATAATGGCGAGCGCGAAGGGATTCGAACCCTTGACTTGCAGCTTAGGAGGCTGCCGCCATATCCTGGCTAGGCCACGCGCCCGTTGGTTGAAATAAGAGGTTGTGTGGGGTTTGAACCGACGATCACTCGTCGGCGGGGGTCTCTTCAGCGGACTCCTCGACCTCATCGGTCTTGGATATCTTGCTCCAGACCTCGATGAAGCGAACGGTGTCCACGCCGAAGGTCTCACGCAGGTCGGAGACCAGACGGAAACGGGCCATGGGCCAGCTCTGATCGAACTTGCAGACCTCTGAGAGGGTGACGTCGACGCTGTCCTCGTTGACCACGAACTCGAAGTCATCCGAGGTACCGAAGTTGAGGTCCAGAAGTGCCTTGGCCTTCTCCACCGGATCCTCAATCAGTTCAGTCACGGTGAACTTGTAGAGCAGTGTCTTACCGGCGAGCGGGTTGTTGAAGTCTACCCTGACCCTTCCGGCGCTCACGGAGGAGATGGTGCCACGGCGGTTGCCGATGTTGACCTCCAGACCCGGATAGGGCTGGACCTCCTTCTTTATGAACTCACGTATCGGGAATAGCTCAGTAAGCTTAGGGTCCCTTTCGCCAGCTCCGAGCTCCGGAGGTATGGTGACCTCCTTCTCCTCGCCGACCTCGGCACCTTCGATCGCCTGTTCGAAACCGGCGAAAATCTTGCCGGTTCCGACCGACACGGGCATGGGGGCGTACTTGTACTTCTCGTTAAAGATTCCCGCATCCTGTGCCTTGTCCTCTCTACTGGTATCGAAGAGTATGTCCTCGTCTACCAGATATGCCTCGTAATCCACACGGACCATGTCGCCGTTCTTGATCGCCATAAGATTCACCGATTATTAATATACAATTAGGTACAATTTCCCGACAATCCTTGGTTTGTATTAAAGGTTTTGGTCATCGATTATATACTGGACCGCGTGCCTGAAAAGACCATTGGGGGTTATTTTGCATCATTTCAGAATCGTCCGAATGATGTTTCAGCGGGGTAAACGATAAAAAGGTGTTCCTGTTTATACCGGAACAGGCCACCATTGCTTAGCCTGGTTGAGCGGCTGACTTGTAATCAGCAGGTCGGGGGTTCGAATCCCTCTGGTGGCTCCATCACACATTTTTCCATAGTGACATTTTTACATCATAACAT
>SKHQ01000099.1 GCA_007116915.1 Candidatus Methanomethylophilaceae archaeon | reverse complement strand
GGTGATCGGTCTCCCGGTCTCCACCGTTGTGCTATTGGCGTTCTTCCTGTACGGGCGGAGGAAGGGCGGGCTCTAGGCCCGCCCAATAACCTATTTAAATAAGTATTCCCAACCAGTACATATGGCATTTTGTTCAGGACTAGTGCGTAAACGGATGCACTGGACCCTCGCCGGGGAAGAGTTCATACTGCGTGAAGGATCAAGAGAATTATGCCGAATGCAATTGGACCCTGTAAATGTGGAGTGCGTATTCGGTGGTAAGGGAATGAACATCAGGAAGAAAGGACTTCTCAAACCGAGGGTCGAAGTATCGACCGACGGCGAGGTCTACGCCACCATATCCGAACCGAGCGCTTTTGAACCGCAACTAATCTTCGAGGACGGCACCGTTTTTTCGATCAAGTATCTCAACAGCTCGAACACGTCCCTGGCTTTTTTCAACGGTGATGATAATAACATGATTGAGATGACCGACATATCCACTTGGTCCGAACCGAGGACGGAGCTGTTGGTCTATCGCACTTTGGAGGACCATCACGCCCGGACTATGATGGCGGTCGGACATTTTCTGCTTCTGCACGGCCGTTGCTTACTTGCTTAATGCCAGGTGATAAGGGCATTGTCCTTGAATGCCGAGACGCCCCCATGGCCGGGGCAGACCATCAAAGGCTTACCAGAATCACCCTGGTACGCTCGAATCAAATCCAACAGAAGATCACGTTCCTCCTTAGCCCTGACGCTGTCAACGTTCACAGAGGTCATCAGGACTTTAGCCAATGTCATGTATTCCTTCCTCTCCTCAGATAGGGTGGAGAAATTGATCAGACTGTCGCCGGTGAATATCATATTTGAATCAGGGAATAAAAAGAACAACTGACCCTCCTGATGTCCGCCCCGTCCTTTGATCGCGGTGACCCTAGTGCCGCAAATATCGATTTCAGTCTGGATTTCGAATCCGTGCATTGAACCATTGCCGCCTTCAAGCAGGACCGTATCTCCGACATCATCCGCATCTGAGAACAAACCTATCATACGGGTATAGAATGTCTCCAACAGACCTCCCTGCGACTCCGAACCATGGGATCGGTCGCAGTGGGATACGATATCATAGGCCTGAGGAGACATATGGACGTCTGTTTTCAGAGACCATGCCGATCCGCAATGGTCGGTATCTCCATGGGTTATCAGTACGGCATCGATATCGTCCAGTTGCCAGCCCAGGTCCTTGATGCAATCGATTAGATGTTCCCGATAGGACCCGAAGCCGGTGTCGATCACTATCTTCGCACCGATGTTTAGCAGATAGGAGTTGCCTCCGCAAGGGAACTGTATGCAATGGACCTCTCCCCCAGGCACCTCTATGGTATCCACCTCCGCACATCCGGGCTTGACACTGTCCTTTAGCATACGTCCGGAGTCCAGTATGGTGCGTAGGACCTTTCTCGGATCCTCTCCCCGTCTCGTCAGCTCCTGTGCGATGTGATTGGACTCGTGCAAGAATCCTAAAAGGAAATCCTCATTCACACCGGGGATGAGAGAACGTATCTCCTGGGCGAATCGAACGTAAAAAACGTTACTGTCAAGGTCCTCGTTCACACTACTGTGCTCAATGATTTCCAACGGGTAAATCGATTTCAGATTGTCGAGTAGTTTATTGGCCCTACTGCCATCATCAATGACGACCGCCACTCTCAGCGGACCTCCCCTCGGGACGGTTTCATCGTAATCTAAGTACGCGATGTTAGTCCCCGTCCCGGTTATCTTCTCCAGGAAATCGAACAGTGCCCCGGGCATGTGGGGCAGTGTGATGTCGAACTTCAAGTAGGCAGGAACGGGAAGGGACCGCCTGAGATATCCCATAGCATCCAATTCATCCAAGGCTGCTTGGAGGTCATCCCCCTCGGCACTGAGCTCGAAGAAAACTATGTTAGGGTCTATTCGTGTGTCGTACTGGATACGTTCGATGTTACCGTTATGCCTTTTCAATACCGCCGCCGCTATGTGTAGCGCACCAGGTTCGTTCGGCATCCGGGCAACGAAACTATGTGGGTTCGGACTCATTTGAACTTGTCCGCGTATCCCTTGTCGGCCATTCCGATGGCTATCTTCAACATCTTCTGCATGCATGGTTCGGCGAAGAAATCCTTTCGATCGCGGAGGGCGGCGTACATGTCGTCACCGTTCTTACCTTTGAGATCATCCACCGATCGGATCCCGAGCAGAAACATCCCCTCAGCGGCCTTCTCACTAACCCCTGGTAAACGGGAGAGCTGCTGGACGACTTGTCCTTTCTCATCCATGAGATAACAAGGTATACAGGAGGATAAATAAGATTTCACGATACTCCTCCATTAAATGGTGGAATCTCCCCCTCACCGCCCATCCTCTAAGGAATGGGAAGCCTACTACCAGAGTCAACCGATGAGTTGGCGCGGTGTTTCCGATATCGATATTCCGCCCTGTAAGGGCCAAAGGGTTCTGGAACTAGGTTGCGGTAACGGCAAGACTCTGGAGCAGCTTTTAGCATTGGGCGCAGAAGTTCATGCGATAGATTTCTCATCATCGGCTGTTGAGATCTGTCAGAAACGATTCGGTGTCGACGTTAATGTCATGGTCGCCGATGTTAAGGAGTTGCCTTTCCCGGATGGATTCTTCGATGGAATGCTAGCCGTTCATGTGCTGAACCATCTCATCGGGCACGACCGCAAAATGGCCGCTAAGGAGATTATTAGGTGCATCCGCCCTGGCGGATGGATGTTCCTCAGAGGTTTCGACCGAGGGGATATGAGGTACGGACAGGGGAAAGAGGTGGAGCCGCACAGTTTCCTCCGGGGCAATGGCATCATGTACCATTACCTAGACCCGGATGAGATGATCGCAATGTTCCCCAACGCGTGGGTGAAGAACAGAACACAGGGGAAAGATATCAAGAGATATCATGGCAGGAAGATGGAGAGGTCATGGTCTGATATTCATCTGATTTTCAACGAAACCGATGATTAAACTTATCTACAATCCAGTACGGTACGATGGCTGGTGAGGCTGTTTGCGTATTGCACAGGCAACAGGATTTTTAGGATCGGGGAAGACGACTTTCCTGATCGCCATGGCATCGGAACTCAGATCAAGGGGGAAAAAGGTCGCGTTGATAGTGAATGACGTTGGTCACATAAACGTAGACCAGGAGGTCATGCGTTCCAAGGGGATGGAGGTCAAGGAGGTCGCCGGCGGCTGTATATGCTGTGAGGTGCAGGGAACCTTCAGCACCACGGTTATGAACCTTTATCTTTCGTTCAAACCTGACATTATTCTTGTGGAGCCCACTGGAGTAGCCATCCCTTGGGGTCTGAAGAAGGCAGTGGAGGAGGCGACACGAAAAAGCGGTATCGATATATCGCACGCCCCCATCTGTACTTTCGTGGACTGTAGCCTTCTTTCCGACCAACTTCAATTTGTTGGGCGTCTCATAGAGACGCAGATACAAGAGGCGGATCTTGTTTTCGTCAACAAGGTGGATATTTGTGATGAGGACTCTATCGTATGGTGTCACGAGAGGATAAGAGAGATAAATCCAGACGTCAGGATATTATCAGGTTCGGGAAGGACTGGACAGGGTGTGGCCGAATTGGCCGACCTGATTGAGAGTGAGAATTCCGTCCGCTATTATGATGCAGTGGACGGCGGGATATTCAAAGAGCAGTACGGTGGTAGGAATGACTGAACCACAACTAGACCGGCATCGTTCGATGGATGAGCTTGGCAAGTTCGCTGTCAATCTGGAGATGACCAACGTCGACCTCGATTCCGAAGCGGCGGATGAATTGCTGCGGACTGTGATGACCCGTGTCACAGAGGCCTGTCTGGCAGGAGGGGCTGATTTCATAGGACATGTCAAAGGTTGCCTTCTTACACCTGATGACCGCCTGCTCAGGGCCAACCTGGTATCGATGAAGGCCGGTGTTGAGTCCGAGGACCTGCTTGATGGTAAAGGGTTCAAAGGTGGTAGGATGTTGCTGCACGTGATAGTTCACGGCATCTGGGATCCAGAGGTTCGTAGGATCTCATTGGAAACGATATCCATAATCCTGAAGGAGCGCTCCATCGACCATCGGATAATTCTTGATTATTGCGAATCGGTCGTGTGAGCATGTTCGAAGATTCGGGATTGACAATAGTCGGCGATAATGAGTTGAATGAAGTCGGTCCCAGTGTGGCAGTGGCTGCGAAAAGGCTTTCCACCGCCTCCTCGTTCATCACTATAGATGCAGATCCAGGAGTCATATTGAATCCTGTCGACGGGCTTGTCGTCAAGGCCGACTCGGTGACCTTGGCCATTAAGTTGCGAGATTATCTTACAGGAGGGTATTGATGTTCAGGTTTCAGAAGGATCAATTGAGTTTCGAGGTATCCGGTACAATGTTCGGAGGCCAGCCCAGAAGGCGATCATCGGTGTTGATAGGTTCCGTATTCTATCCTGACCACAGTATGGTCCTCGACAGGAAAACAGGGAAGGTCGACATTGAAAAACTGGAGAAGAAGGTATCAAGGGCCGAGACCTGTGCCAGAGAACTTGAACAAGGTCATGGCTGCATGGCTTATCTCGATCATGAAGATGCGGTCCATGGACTCTTATCCACATTATCCGACGTATCCAGCGGTCCGATTCTAATTGACTCCCCTGACACCAGCGTGAAGTTGAGGGCTTTGAAAGAGGCGGAGTCCATGGGTATTTCATCGCGTGTGATATACAACAGCCTCCACGGGGGATCGCCACCAGAAGAATGGTCTTCATTGGCAGAACACGGTGTTGATTCCGCAGTTGTAATGGCATTCGATTCCGGAGATCTTAGTGTCAAGGGTCGTATCTACATCCTTGACAACGGAGGGAGGCTGCTACGTAAAGGCCTGATCGAAATGGCAGAGGAGAATGAGATACGACGGCCACTAATAGACTTGGCAGCCACATCCTTCGACCAATCCGCCGGTTCAGCACTCAGGGCCCTGACTGTCGCCAAGGCCAAATGGGGTCTTCCGGCAGGAATGGCCTTGCACAACACCGTTGAGACCTGGCCCCCGTTCACGGAGATGGATGATGACGGAAAGAAGCTGTTCCGTTACGTTGACACGGCAGCTGTCACAGTCGCAATGATGTCCGGCGCGGATTGGGTGATGTATGGGGCATTGGAGTCATCACAAAGGGCTCTGCACGCCGCTGCATTCACGTCAGGGGTTATGGCTCAGGCGGTGGAGGACATATGGTGAAAATCATCACCCTATTATGTTCTCTATCATAGTCCTAAGGTCCTTGTTCTTGAATGGTTTAGACAAGTAACCGGCAGGATTCGTTTCCGAAGCCCGGGCGATGGTCTCTTTATCGATGTAGGCGCTCACATAAAGGACCGGGACGTTGCTGAACTCCTTGATACGACGAGTGGTCTCGATGCCGTCGATATCGCCTTCGATGTTGATATCCATCAAAACGACGTCGACCTTATCATTTTGAACCTTATCGATGGCGTCCTTTCCGTTGGTGACTATTGAAACAACCTCGTATCCGAAAGTCTCCAAGACCGTTTCGATATACATAGCCACGACGACCTCGTCTTCAACGATAAGGATTCTGCCTACCATCCATAATCCCAGTGGTTTCAATGCTATTTAATGTTACTATTCAAAATTCAGAATATGGAACAATTAAAAATGAATATTTTTATACATATCCGAACATACATAAGCGTGGATATTCTGGGATTCGAAAATTATCTTTTAATCGGCCTCGGAGGGGCGTTTGGAGCTATCCTACGTTATGCAACATTTCTATCCTTCCGAGGCAAGGACTTCCCGTGGGCGACCTTGTTCGTGAACGTCACAGGAAGTTTCCTCCTTTCAGTCGCTATCTTCATGCCATTTCATGACCTTTGGTCAATGTCTCCTCTGGTCACGATCGGTGTATTAGGTGCCTTCACAACATTCTCCTCATTCAGCTTGGATACTTTATTGCTCTATGAGGAAAGAGGCGTGAGGCTCGCTGTTTTGAACGTAGCACTCAACGTTTTGCTTTGTGTCTTCGGAGCACTAATGGGAAGGTATTTGGTAACCCTTTTATGACCTTCTTATTCGGACTGACATCGCATGGGCGTCCAAACCTTCCGCTTCCGCTAACGGTATGACGAATTCGGCAAGGTTATCCAGACCTTCGCGGTTGATTATCTGGACAGTACTCGTTTTAGTGAAGTGTGCGACGTTCAGACCTGAATCATAGCTTGCATTTCCACCGGTCGGAAGGACGTGATTAGTCCCGGAACCGTAATCGCCCAAGGCGACAGCAGCGTAAGGCCCTACGAATATTGAGCCGGCATTGCGTATTTTACCAAGTATTCCCAGAGAGTCACGGACCTGCAAAGACAGATGTTCGGGAGCCATCAGATCCATTATCTCCACCGCGTCGTCCATGTTCTCCACGATCACGTAACCAGACCATTTCAAAGCCTGTTCAGCGATCTTTGAACGCTTGCACTCCTTAAACATGGAAGTTAGGAAGGCGTTCACACTTTCCACGAGTTCAGGGGCATCGGTAACCAATACGCATGCACTCTGCGGATCGTGCTCAGATTGAGCCAATATGTCGGCGGCGATGTACTCCGCCACTGCGGAATCATCAGCGATTATGCCGATTTCACTCGGACCTGCTAGGAAATCTATCTCCACGATGCCTCGCAGAAGTGCCTTGGCAGCGGTGACATAGACGTTACCCGGGCCAACTATCTTATCCACTTGAGGAATGCTGTCGGTGCCTAGTGCCATAGCGGCGATAGCCTGCGCACCGCCGACGGCGTATATCTCATCAACCCCTGCAATGTCAGCAGCCACCAGTGTCAGAGGGTGTATGGGCGCCGGAGTGCACATTATGACCTCATCCACTCCCGCCACACGGGCCGGTATGCCGCACATTAGGACGGAGGTCGGGTAGGCCGCCCGGCCTCCAGGAACATACATCCCTATCGTCCTTAGGGGCGTGGTCTTCACGCCCAATGTAATTCCGGGCTCCATCTCCTTCAACCAAAGGTCGTCTTTCTTCTGGAGCTCATGGAACCTCTGTATGTTGAATGCGGCCTCCTCCAATGCTTCCACAAGTTCCGGGTCCACGTCCTCATATGCTTCGTCGATGCGCTCTCGGTCGACCATAAGACTCTCCAATTTGACCTTATCGAACTTCTCAGTAAGTTCGATCAGCGCTTTGTCGCCATCTTTCTCGACCATGGCGATTATGTCGGAGACGTCGTCGGCTACCTTATCCACTCCGCTGTTCCTCGAGGATACCCATGACTCGATGTCAAGCCGCTTCAACATGACATTTCGATGAACGATTCCTGATTTAAACTTAATGCATCATCTGACCATTGTTATCTGGGGATGCGAGGATTTATTTATGCATACATCCACTTAACTCCGGGTGAAAAACTGAGGTTAAAGAGCAAGATTGCCGGTGTTCTGGGACTTTCATTCCTAGGTATGAACTCAGTTGCAAGCAGTGTGGCTGCCGAAACCACTCCTGGCCTTGGTGAATTTCAGAATTATTTCGACCCTAACATCCCGATGTTGGAGGGTATGTTGAGGGATGCGGTTGATTTCATCATCGCGAATCCCAACATCTATTCGTCCTTCGACTATCAGTCAATGCTCGACTATATGCTGACAAGCACAGTCGGTTTCGCATTGATGGCGGGTATAGGCGTAGTCTATCTTTTTTCTGTTGTACTCGTGGTCTTCCGTTCCCGTAAGAGGGACCCTTAAAAAACCGGAATCAAGTCGGCACAATAAAAACACATATTTATTTCTGTCCGCAAACAAGATATATACCCAATCGCTATTTGAATGAATTCAATGGTCAGCCCCATTTGCGAAGGTGGTGTTTGAATGGAAGTCGTCATCGTAGGGGCCGGCAATGTCGGCTACACAGTCGCTAACGCCTTGTCCCGGATCCACAAGATTACCGTTGTGGAGAAGAATGAGGAGAAGGTCAATGACATCAAGGAATCTTTGGATGTCGGCACCTATCACGGCAACGGAGCCAGTCCAAAAGTACTTGAAAAGCTTATAACTCCCTCGACAGACATGATACTGGCTGTCACCGAGTTGGATGAGATCAATATGTTCGCCTGTATGGCGGCCAAGGTCATCAACCCGAACATAAGGACCGTCGCACGGGTCCGGGATCCTGAATACATCTACATCGACAAGAAAACGGATCATTACATTGGTGCGGACCATATAATATCGCCAGAGCTCCTGACCGCTGAGAAGATGGCCCGCATCGCAATGATTGAGAATGCGGTTGACTTCGATGAGTTGAAGTCGTTGGGCCTCCAGATAGTTAGCTTTCTAATCAAGGATAAGCACATTCACCTAATTGGTAAGTATCTCCAAGAGATCAAGATACCCAATGACTGCTCGGTGGTGTCCATATATCGTGGAGATGACATCAAGATAATCGATGAATCATTGGTCATTGAATCCGGAGACCGCGTCAACGTGATAGGGACTCCAACAGCGATGTTGGACTTCAACCGCTTGATCGGAATTGACCACGAGGCACGGGACTTCGTCATCATGGGCGGCGGCATCATCGGCAGAGGAATTGCCAAAATCCTGGAGAAGGAAAAGACCTACATACGTTTGTTCGAGACGGATGAGAATAAGTGCCGGATGCTGTCAAGGCTATTCGATCATGTTCTGGTTATAAATGCCAATGCTGTGGATCCGCGTAATCTTAAGAGCGAGAATGTGGGCAAGGCAGATGTGATGCTCTGCTGCACCAACAGTGATGAGAAGAACCTATTGTCATGTCTCATAGGTATGAAACTTGGTGTTGAGAAGGTGATATCCCGTTACACCATGCGTGATTTCGAAGAGATCTTCGAGATGACCGGAATCACCAGCGCCATAGGGTATCATCGGGTTGTCGCAAACGAGATCATAAAAAGGATGGTCCCCGACTCCCAGGCGGTTCTTTTGATGCACTCCCAGGGAGAAGAGTTCGTAAGCATCAACATAGTGGCCGGTTCCAAGATGGTGGGCGTCCCACTCGGAGATGTCAAACTCCCTGATGGATCTCACATCGCCGTCGTGGTGAAGGACAATGTAATAATGTTCCCGCGTCTGGACACGGTTTTGGATGTCGGCGACAAGGTGTTGCTATATGCATACAACACCAAGATCTCGAAGCTTGAGAAGCTCTTCCTGGTCCCCATACCGGTAGAGCCATGAGGCGATGATGATGGCCAAAGAAAAAGGTATGATGGCCAGGTTCTCGGTATACGAGAATAGCTTGGCATATCTGACAGGAGTCATTCTTTTATATCTGGCAGTAGCCCTCCTCGTCCCCCTCATTACCGCCTATGTCTATGCTGAAGATCTCACGATGTTCATCGTGCCCCTAATCATCTGCCTACTGATAGCCATACCGTTGATAACCTTCTGTAGTCCCAGTCAGGCGCTGCGTCCTGTGGAGGGTATTTTCCTGGTGTCGGGAGCCTGGATAATCGCGATGTTCGTCGGTGCCATACCATACATAATAGCCGGAATGGGATTTTTGGACGCTTGTTTTGAGAGCATGAGCGGTTTCACAACCACCGGGGCGACAATCATGACGAGCATCGAGAGTTGGCCGGCCAGTCTCCTGCTGTGGAGGAGTTTCACGCAATGGTTGGGCGGTGCCGGTATCATAATGGTCTTCGTGACCATCTTACCGATGTTAGGCATCGGAGGAAGGAACCTATTCAAGAACGAATTCCCCGGGATGGACGTGCACAATTTCACATTCAGGATACAGGAGGCGGCCAAGGAGTTCCACAATATCTATCTCCTACTATCCGGTTGTCTCGTGATCATCATACTACTGATGGGAGAGTCATTCTACGATTCGTTGACTCTGATGTTCTCAACGATGTCCACCGGAGGATTCTCGCCCCATTCGGACAGCCTTGCAAACTTCAGTCCCGGAATCCAATGGATAGTGATCCTGTTCATGTTCCTAGGGGCAACCAACTTCTACCTTCATTACCGAACTTTATATCAACGTGAACCGAAGGCATACGTGGAGAGCACGGAATTCAGGACATTCGCTCTGATAGCCATCATCTTGACAACCTTCACATTCCTGGCGTTGAATTTCCACATGGACGGTTTCAACCTTCTCAACGAGGGCGAGGAAACACTCAGATATTCCGCCTTCCACATCATGTCCGCGTTCACATCGACCGGATTCGCTGTTGATGATTACAATGCCTGGCCGGTCTTCATTCAGATGATAATCCTGGTGATAATGTTGGTCGGAGCCAGCAGCGGCTCCACCGCCGGAGGTCTGAAGATGTCGCGGGCCGTCGTTGCGCTTAAGTATCTCTACCAAGGGATGCTGAGGCAGATCCATCCACGTGCGGTCATATCGATGAAGATGGATGGCAAGTCGGTAAGCGATGACGCCGTCGCTGTAACCATCGCCATGGTCCTGCTTTTTACCGCCACCCTGATAGGCGCCACGTTCATACTATTGGCGACAGGAGTGCCTGTGACCGAGTCGTTCAGTGCCGTGGCAGCGTGTATATCAAACCATGGCCCAGGTATGGGCGCTGTCGGACCATATGGAGACTATGCTTGGATGAACCCCGTCGCTAAGGTCACTTTGATATTTGCGATGTGGGCCGGTCGTCTTGAGTTGATAACCGTCTTCGTACTCTTGACCCCTGCCTTCTGGAAGGAGTTCAAGAGGCACAGTCATCGATCCAAGAAGTTGAATAAATAGTGTTCACTGGTTGCAAAGATCGAGGATCTCCAACACATGAGGGCTTGCAGGGGAAGCTTCGTTTATCGCCCCCGCCAATAGCTTGGCCTCCTCCTTCCTGCCCTTCTCTAAAAGACATAAGGCCAGGTTCCACAATGCACCGATGTGGCGAGGTTCCTTTAGTAGGGATTGATTCGCATAGTTCATTGCAGCGGGTATGCGGCCGTTTATCCGCATCACGTATGATTTCAGGGCGAGACTGTCAGCGTCCTTGGCATCCTTGACCATAGAGTTTGCCAGTCGTTTAGCCTCTTTGACGGAGCCCGCCCTCAACATTGCCCCCAGTAACAGGGATCCTGTCTCATAATCCAGCCCGCGGAGGTCCATGGTTTTTTGCGCGAGCCCTATCGCTGATTCATGAGATCCAAGTCGGGAAAGGGCTTCGCATCTAACAATATCGGCTTCGATACCGTCAATAGAATCCAGAATGTCGAGACAGGAATGTGCATCGCCGGATGCCGCCAGGGTCTTCGCCTTCTCCATGTCAAGGCCGGAATGGTTCTTATCGACCCTATCCAACAGTGACAGGGAATCCTTGTATCTGCCCAATCCTCTCAATGCAATTGCCAGTTGAACGATTTCGGAATCATCGTGCAAAGTACAGTCCATGGCCATGGATGCGACCTCATCACTCCTCTCTTTTTTATTGACAGTGAGAAGCAGAGCGGCACATTTCATCAATATGAACGGATGAAGACGAGAGGAGTTGACAATGCGTTCGACCTCCACATAGGCCTCCTGCAGTTCCTTACGGCCCAAAAGGGCACTCACCCTTCGGAATCGGGCGTCATTCTCCTCCATGACCAGGCTCGAGAACTTACGTGTATTTGTTCTTATCCTCATTTATTCTCACGGCCTCTCAGTCAGTGGCATAAACCTTTTATCAATCTAAAAGCAAACAACTGAGGATAAGATGAAACTGAACTGGATTAAGGTCGATGGTCTGTTCGCGCGGTTCAACCACATGATAGAGCTGAAAGAGGACGGTCTGACAATAGTCCACTCTCCGAACGGACTCGGTAAGAGCACCCTGGTCAAGATGGTGTGTCTGGCCTTCAACGGTGATTGGGAGGAGTTGGATATGATTCCTTTCCATCGTCTTGAATTCGGTTTCGATGAGGGTAGGAAACTGGTCTTCCTCAAGGATGAGGTGATGGAGGTCACGCTACTCGACTCTGGAAATATGATACCGATGACAAAAGAGGAGGTTACAGAATTACACTCAGTTTACTACCTGGGACCGCAACGATTGTTCATCGAGGAATCAGAAGGAAGATACGTTTCGGCGTTGGACGCTTATTCACGCCGAATCGGCGACACATACGCAGAGTTCATATCGATGGCGGAAGGCCTTTGGGTGAGTTCCGAGGATGAGACTCTGAGCGAAGGGTTTGCGCCCGATCCGCATTCAAAACTCCATGAGGTGAAGGCAAGGATCAAAATGGCAGAAAACGCCGGCCTCATGCCTGAAATAATCGACGAAAGTATTGTAGCCGAAATACTCGACAATGAACCCTCCCATTGGTCTAAATCACAACTCAAGGGTCTGTACCGGCTCTCCAAGGTGGCAGATGCCCTTTATCCTTTGGCAGAGAGCGCAGTGGCACTACTCGATATAATCAATCCAATGTTGTTCCGGAAGAAACTCAGTTTCGATTCCCATGACGGTTTCAACGTGATTCTCGATGAGGGCAAGGTCATAAAGTTATCCAAGCTGTCCTCCGGTGAGAAGCAACTTCTGTTATTATTGTACACCATGATGTTCGAGGCCACGCCCGGCGGACTGGTCATAATCGATGAACCGGAGATTTCCCTGCACATAACCTGGCAGCAGTGTATAGCCTCCCTATTCTTGAGTATCGGTAGGACTAGGGACCTCCAGGTGATAATGGCTACACACTCGCCACAGGTAGTCCATGACCGTTGGGACCTCACCGTGGAACTGGTGGTTTGAATTGAGAAGGCACATCCAGCCTTATGAGGTCGCCAACGAGATGTCAATGCGGCGATCCAAGTACCGCGGTGCATTCCTTGTCGTCGAAGGCGTCACCGATTCGCGCCTATATGGGAAATTCACCAACCCCTCTGAGTGTCAAGTTGTCATAGCTCACTCCAAGGACAATGTGAGGAAAACTGTGCGGGAGATGGCCGACACCCGAGGCGATGGTCTGACCTCAGGCATAGTGGACCAGGATTACGACCTACTTCTAGGCAAGAAATTCGATGAACATCTCTTCGTCACTGATTGCCACGATCTTGAGACTGCACTCATGCGTTCATCGGCACTGGACTCCGTACTTTGGGAGTATGGTGACCGTGATGAGATGGCAAGATTCAAGCAAAGGACTGGCGATTCCGTCAAGGATGCGATAATGAAGTCCTCCTATCCCTTGGGAATGCTGATGTTCCTGTCCATGAAGAAGGATTATAACCTTTCTTTCCGGGATATAAACCATCGTAGCTTCGTTGATACCGCCAAGATATCGGCTGACAACAAAAGGATGGTCGATCATATATTCTCATTGTCAGGCCATAGCAACGCCAACAAAAGAACCGTACATCAGGACCTCGAGGTCGAACTTAAGAAGAATTATGATCCGTGGGTCATATGCCGGGGACACGATATGGTAAGCATCCTACTGTTGGCTCTACGGGAGTCTATAGGTCTTTACAATGCCCGCTCGATGAACCAGGGGATGCTTTCCGGGACTCTGAGACTATCTTACACACGGGAGGATTTCCACAGCACCGAACTGTATGCGGCCATAAAAGAATGGGGAGAGGACAACGGCCTCCACCTGTGGGAATGATCAGTCGAAATCCTCTACTTCCAGGTCCTCGTCCTTCTCCATCAACTTGCTGACGCGGCGGTCATACTCTTCCAGGCGCTTACGGCAAAGGTCCCTCAACTCGACAGCCCTCTCATAGACCTCAAGACTCTCCTCAAGACCGAGGTCGCCCTCATCCAGCTTCTGAACCAGCGACTCGAGTTCGGCCAGGGCCTCCTCGAACGCTATCTCTTTCTTCTCCTCTTCCATCATAAAATCTCCTTATCCTTGATCTCTGCACTCAGGTAACCGTCCTGAAGCCTCATCCTCACCATATCGGTCAGCATAACATCGTCTATGCTCGAAACCGGTCTGCCGTCAGGCCCGATGACGATACAGTATCCACGGTCGAGTACCTTGATAGGGTCCAGAGCATTCATGGATCCCTCCAGGCTCTGGAGCCTTGTTGACGCCTCATTCAATCGGACACTCACAAGAGCGTCCGAACGCTCATACTTCTGATCCAGATCCCTCTTCGCACCATCGATCATAAGCTTGGCATGAACTGGTGATAGACGATATCTCAAACCATCTATGCGGCTGACAAGCCTCTCGCCCCTCATCTTGACGCTGCGGACCATGTCATCATCGAGGTCGTCTACCCTTTGCATCATCTGTTCCAACCTTTCTTGGGCACGTTTTGGAGCCAGCATGCGGTCCAGTGACAAGAATTCCCGATGGGCCGATTCAGATGAACGCATCAGTGCCCTATCGCCCTTGGAGGCCAACTGCAGTAGATGCCTTTTCTCAAGCCCTAGATCCGGCAGTGCCATCTCCGCGGCCGCCGATGGTGTCTCGGCACGTCTGTCGGCAACGAAGTCGGATATGGAATAGTCGGTCTCGTGTCCGACCGCGGATATCACCGGGACCGGGCAGGAGTATATCGCCCTGGCTACCGACTCTTCATTGAATGGCCACAGATCCTCCAGTGAACCGCCTCCCCTACCCACTATCATAAGGTCCACACCGTACCTGAGGAGGAGCGACATAGCCTTCACGATGGAGTCCGAGGATCCCGAACCCTGGACCTGGGCCGGAGCAAGTATGATGCGGCAGGGGTACCGTCTCGACGCAACGTTGATGATGTCCCTGATCACCGAGCCGGTCGCTGAGGTGACGACGCCTATGGTGTCCGGGTATCGGGGCAATGGGCGTTTGTGGCTTTCATCAAAAAGCCCCTCCTCCATCAACCTTCTCTTCAATTCCTCGAACTTGGCATGTAGGTCCCCGACACCCACGGGCTTTAGGTCGGTTATGTTGAATTGGTAAGAGCCTCGGGCCAGGTATAGGTCGGCTGAGCCTTTGGCGACCACCTCTTCCTTATCCTGAGGAGGTTTGGTGAGTCGTTGGGCAACACCACGGAAAAGTGTGCAACGCAATTCGCTTCCGCCATCCTTCATGGTGAAATAATAATGGCCAGAGGATGCCCGTATCAGATTGGAGATCTCCCCTCGCACCCAAACGTCATTGAGTGAATCACAGTTAACCAGAATTCGGCGGGCGATGGAGTTGAAATCGGTGACGCTCACCGGATCGCTCACGGCCTTTCCTTTGACCAGCGTAGTTTCCATCTCATTCAGTCAAGGGATTGCAGAATGTTAAACCCTTTCATTCAAACTTTTATATGGAGGTAATACATGGTATGCAACATGAATGAGGAGTGCTTCCATCCCGATCTCCCCGAAGGTAGCCGTGTACGCGCCAGGAAGCTCATGTCCAGCGAGTTCGTTATCACAACGGGGATAGAGCTGGAAAGTCTATCATCCGAAAGCGCTGTGGTGTCCATGCCTTTGAAGGGTAGGCGGAACAGCATCGAAACCGGACACGGAGGCGCAATATTCACTCTGGCCGATGAGGCCTTCGCATTATCATCCAATCTAGAAAGCGATGTGTGGGTGGCCCTCAGTTGTAATATATCATATCACAGGCCTGCACTTGGGGATAGAATAAAAGCCACCTCCAGGAAGATCAACTCCACCCGCAACCACGCGTTGTATGAGGTACTGATCCACGATAACGACAGACATGTGGCGACCTTTCAAGGATTAGCGGTCAGATTGGATCCTGACAAAATGAAATGAAGGCGGAGTCTTACAACCCATGACCAAGAGATGTCGTCACTGTATGTCTCCGGTTCCGGAGAACTCGATAACCTGTCCGAAATGTTACCGTGAGATACCACGTGCGCCACCGGTGGCAAAGAAGGAGGCTCCGGTCAGAAATCCGAAGATAGGATTGATACTCGCATTGTTCCCCGGCATAATCGGTCTATGGGGCGTCGGTCATATCTATATGGGTTTCACTGAACGGGGACTTTATCTTATGGCCACCGGGATTCTTCTGACATCGATATTGGTCGCATTGGCATATGGTTGGTTCTTGATTCTGACTATTGTATGTCTCGTCATGATGTCCATAGTCTGGCTGGGCGCATTCGCGATGCAGGCCTTGGAGATGTGGATGCTCGCCAATCTCGGTACCATCGAATGGTCATCGGGAATAAGATTTCGTTGACCCTTGGTTATTGATGCCGAAATGCTCTTTGACCTGAGGCCTCGTTATATAAGTGAGCACAATCAAAATCAATACAAAACGGACCAACCCCTCCGGTACCATCAGTACGGAGTTTATCAGAGCAACAAAACAAATGGCCAAGGTTAGGTACCAGAAAAAGAAATTACCATAGAATGCGGCAAGGCCGCATATCATTAGTGCCAGACCAACCAGCAGGCTGAATATTCCGAGAGAGAAGGGGTCCATGCCGAGCAAGGTACTCTCATTCTGGATGACCATATAACCTTCCAGGATGCTTAGGAATCCTATAACGAGCAGAAGCGTGCCCACCAAAGTCACCAAGATCGGTCTTTCATCCACAGTAATGATTAGGTGGTTAAAGAGAAAAAGGTTTCTGAGCGATTACGGAAAAAAGGAATAACCGCTAGACCTTGAAAAAATTCTTGACCTGAGGACGGAACAGGTAGTAGAGTATGACGGCGTTAATCACCAGCATGAATATTGCTTCAGGCAGGGCGAACAACGAACCAAGGGCTCCAAGGGCGGAGAATATAACACCCAGATACCACATGATCGACCATCCCTTCAGGAAACCGTATGCGATTATCAGGAGTATGATTCCGAATACCAGAACGCCTCCTCCTATGACCGCGCCCGCGCCTGCCATATCAGGGTCCAGTACAGAGAGGTCCAGGAACGCTACGCCTATACCTCCGGCAATCATCGATAGTCCCATCAACAGATACAAAACGCCTATCAAGGTTATGAGAAAAGGTCTCTTAGCCATGACCTAATAACTGCAATTGAATATATAAATATATTATTATGAGTAGAGCCAGTCTATTTTAAAACCCCGAAATAACGTTTGAGCTGGTTGCAGTTCAGGAAACCGAATACCACGAACACTCCGATCGCCGTCAGTATAAGACCCTCGTAATAGGCTAGCAACCCCAGGACGGCCATCAGGGCGTATAGGGCGATGCCGACGTAGAACATCTCCGACCTTCCTTCAATGAACCCCATCCATATGCCCACTCCGTAGATGACCATCAAAAGTCCCAGTAGCATAGGCAGCAATACTGCGAGAAAACCCAGTCCTAGGCCGTGATTAAGATTGAGGAACTCAGGGTTGAATTGATGCAGAATGCCGGTCAAAACCAGCACGCCTCCCATGAACAAACTCAGGAATTTTATCGCCACGATCCGGGAGAAACGGAACTGTGTCTTAGCCATGGAGGTATATCCACTCTGGAACATATAAAAATGTTAGCAGGTTTCAATAGAGGCCACGCTGGTGCAGCTCTAGGAGTATCGCTGATGCACGGGCCGCATCCTCATAGGCACCGGCCAAGTCACCGGCAGCGGCGGGATCGTCCGGCAATATCGCTTTGTAACTAATCCTCAGCCCCTCGGTTCCCGAGGTCTGTTTGGACGGTATTCTGTATAAGAATGATGATCTGGAAGATATCGCGGAACTAACCTCCACTTTCCTTGCCAGAGCGTAGGGTTCGTTCTTGAGATGTCCCATGAAATCAGACTTGACATCGAAGGCGGTTATGGTCTCGCCTTGCAGTAATTCCCGAAGGTCTTTCGCAACATCATCCTCGTCCATGCCCTTCTCGACGTCCTCTGTACTGACCCCGTAAACGTCTTGGACGTGGGCCTTGACCTCCTCCGACCATACGGAGGTGTCCTGTCTGACCACCTTATCGTAGACGGACTCCATCATATTGGCCGACAAATCGACCTTGAAGACGGCCACCTCGACCACCTGGTCGATCGGAAAACCGTTGTCCCCGGTCTTCGAAACGGCCAGTACGTGTATGTTGTCTGACATCCCCACAAAGTCCTCGCCCTCGGATAAATAATTTTTCATTCATCACAGGGAAACAATTTTGTTCCCATTACACACTAGCGGGTTACTGGGACTCATCTTCAACGTGGATTTCTTCCGCTGATGAGTAGGGTCGCTTAGGAAGAGTTGCGATGAGGAAGGCACGTTCTATCAATGATCTGTACGGTTTGCTAAAAGACTTCGATATGGCGTTGACCAACCAGGCGCCTCTTGCAACGGCATTGAATCGTATTGCCGACCGTCCTATGGTGGGCAGGTTCTCAGTCACTCCCCGCCAATTGGCCAAGAGATTGTCTCTCAGTATAATCGGAGAGGAGGCCTGGTCCGATGCCAAGATAATCACCCAGATAGCGGAATCGACCGGACTTGAATTGCGTTATGTCCATGGTGAGGTGGAGAATCTCCGGGAGATAAGGAGGCACACCGCTCAGGTGGAAAGGCATCTGGAGGGTAGGGACTCGGAGTTGGTATGGAAGAACCTCTCCCGTCTTCCGACATTGGAGAGGGCCATGGAGCGATTCCCCCTCGATTTCTTCGATGGAATCGAGGTAGGAGTCATCGCCTTGGACCTTTTCGATGAACTCGATAAACATGTACTTCCCCCGCCAGGTTCCTTTACTGAGCTCAGCCCATGGGATTCGGGGACATTCACCATACCGAAGATCGCGGATATGGGAAACGAACGATTGATAGGTCGCCATGTGGCCGACCTAATAGATAAATCCAACATGAATGCAACCGCCATCGTCATGGACACCGATGGCTCGATGGCTGATTCTGTGCGCACCTCACTTTATGCCAAAGGATTGCCCTTTCAGAGCGTCAGGTCCATGAGGGACCTTCCTGGCATCCGCGATATGTTGAGATTCCTGGAACTGTGCCTCGGACTACCGACGGCAAGGATGGGCGACATTAAAAGACTGGTCCGTTCGGTTGAGCTCAAAGGCCTGGACGCGGCTACATTGGTATTCAACATCAGGAATGACGCCAGACTTTTCACCGTTCATGCGCTTGAGTCCCAAGACCCGTCGTTAATGGCTTTGAAGAATCGTATGGAATCCATATCTGAAATGAATCTATCCCAGGCCAGCACATCATTGCTCAAGGACGATGAATTGACGATGACGATGAGACTCCTGCGGGAATTGGGCTTGGCATCATCCCCTCTCCGTGCCGATACGCTGGAAGACCTACGCTACGGTGTGGACCAGTTGAGTGAGGAGATACTGAGGGATGAGGATGAGAAGGAGGGGGTGGTTCTCGTGGACTGCCACTCATCAGCCTACGTGGACCGTCCCATAGTGTTCCATCTCGGTCTTGGGAACGAATGGGCCCGTCGTATCCAAAGGCGCAAACACATAGATTCAGAAGCCGAACTGGAGAAGGACCAAGCTCGTTTCGAGATACTGTTGCAACAGGGAGAGCAGAGGATCTACATGACATCCAAGGTCGCCAAAGGGCGGAAGGTCATACCCTGTGTATACTTCAATCGCGCCCTGGACCGTCCGGTGAGGGATTTCGATGATCTTACTGAAGAAGGAGGTTTCGCAAACGGTTGTTGGCTTCCTGATCCTGTGGCGTTGGATTTCATCTCCAAGGATATCGAAGAACCGCAGATGCCCGCATCCCTTTCTCCGTCCGCACTGAACCAATTACTGAAATGTCCCCGTAAGTATCACTTCGGACGTCTCTGTGAATCACCCGATTCCGGGCCAGCATTCCGGGGTACGCTCGTACATCGCTACGCAGAGCTTATCGCCCATCATCCATCCTATGCCTCGGTGGATGGTCAGGAGAGGTGTCTGGAGATTCTTCAGAAGGATTACGTTTCCCTAAGCCACAAAGGCCGTGACCGTTTCGAAAGGACCGCTCTGCGGGCATTGATCAGGAACGCCGCTGAATTCGCTTCACGTTATCCGATAGAGGAGTTGCCGGTAAAGACCGGTCGTGGAAACCCACTGTTCTCCGCCCTCGGTGAGAAACCGCGCATAGGCAATACGGAGATATTCCTTGAGGATCGGCAAACCCTCCTCAGAGGTCTTGTGGATTTGATGGTTGACCAATCATTGGCGGTTGACCATAAAACAGGTGCCCCTATGGCTGCAAGTACCAGAGCGAAGAGCATCGCCTCGATATGGGGTGAAGGCGATCCCGACACTCAGCCCCTGGCCTACATGGCTCTACTTCGGTCGATGGGAGAGAAGAGAAGGGAGATATCCCTCCATTACAACTATCTGAAGCCCGTACCTGCAGATAAGCAAGGTTACGACCCTTCCAATCATATCAATAAGGTAACATACACCGGTACTGGACGTGCTGATTTATTGAAAGGTGAGGATCCTTGGATGATCCGCATACTCCGTCAGGGACCTAAGGATTTCGGTCCCTTCCTGGAAGAGGTGGGGGAGAAGGATTTCTGCGATCATCTCATCTCCATAAGGGCATGGGAACTCCCGCCAGAGGAAGATTATGAGGCCATTGATAATTTCATCCTTTTCCTAAAAGGTAGAAGCGGTAAAAAGGCGGTGGGAAAAAAGGTGTTCACCCGGGCCTTGGAGAAACTGAGGGATGAGGTCCCCTTCACCAAGGACACGGTCCTCATAACCAACGAGACCATGGATCGATTCCTGGAGACGGTTTCAGAATGCTTTTCATACATCGGAGAGTACAAGAGGGAAGGATTTCCGGCCGCGCCGCGCAAGGAGGCTTACTGCTCTAAATGCGAGTTCCTGGACATCTGTATGGAGGCCTTGGAATGAACTGTGACGGCATGAATGATGAGCAACGGGATATCGCAGACACTACCGAAGGGATAGTGGTGGTGGATGCCGGCCCGGGAACCGGGAAGACATTCACTATAATGAACCGGTACATAAACATCATAACCAAGAAGGATGTCGATCCCCAGGAGGTCCTCCTCCTAACATTCACCCACAACGCCGCTGATGAGATGAAGGAGAGGGTTGTCAACGAACTCTACCGCCGTGGCATGAAGGATGTGGATGTCAACTCCGTGAGGGCCTCGACATTTGATTCCTTCTGTTCCAGTGTCCTCATGCGTGACACATCCTCCATTCATCGCTATCTCGGCATAGAGGAGAGGCTGTCACGACAGGTGAGGCTGGTAGAGAATGCGGCTATGAACCGCCGCTACTTCCAGGAGTTCTATGACCGTTTCCTTGACCGCCATGGATCCAAGCACGGTGACATAGCATTGCTGCTTTGGGATAAGGCCGATGAACTCAGTACCGTAATATCACGACTTCTTACCCTGGGCACCTGCCCCACCGTCGGGGGCTGGTTCCGTAACGGCCTCTCAATCCTGGAAGGCGAGGTCGACTCTATGATGGACAAGGCCAGCGAGATGAATATCGAGGGTAAGGGCGGCCTGTTCAACAAGATAAGGAATAACAAGGATCACCGCCCCGGGACCGTGGATTCCTGGGATGGTCCGGTCGTTGATGGTCAAATCATCAATGATGCCATAAGGCATGACAGAACCGCCCTTTTCCGATTCATACACCACGTATTCCTCGAGTATCTGAGGAGAAGCATCAGCGAGAACAGACTCACCTTCCAGATGGTGGCATTCTTTGCCTTCTTATCGCTGTACAACGACAAGTCCGTACGGGAGGCTGAAAGCTACCGTTACGTGATGATCGATGAGTTCCAGGATACAAACGAACTGCAGTTCCTGATATCACTTTTGATTTTGAAGGAACCCAACCTATGTGTTGTCGGAGACTGGAAACAGGGGATATACGGATTCCGTTACGCTGACATCGAGAACCTACTGGAGTTTGACATCCGCCTCGATGAACTGGCGGATGAGTTGGGACGGAGGTGCAAGGTACCATTGGAAAGTCCCCGGCACAAGAGCTTGAAGACCAACTATCGTAGTGCGGACAAGGTCATACGCCTCTCGGAGAAGACCCTTTTCCTGCATGCGACAAAGGACGAGGATCTCGATCCGGTTTACATACGTTCAAAACTCGTCAGCCTCAATTCCGCCAAATCCTTGTTGGAGGACGGAGATTGCAGAGTCCGTTTCTTGAAAGCAGCCGGTCAGAAGGATGAGGTGGACCTGATACTTCACGAGGCGCAGAAGATGGTCTCGGAAGGACTCACCGTAACGGAATGGAGCGGAGATGGTTGGAAAAGAAGGCCCATCGGTTACGGAGACATCGCCGTCCTCAGCCGTAAGAGGAACCTATTGCACATGCTGGAACGCCGGGCCCGGGAACTGGGGATGCCCTTGTTGATGGACGGGGACATGGAGATATTCCTCAGTAGGGAGGGGAAGGTCGTTCTGGCATGGTTACGGATGATATCCGATGCCGAGGACCAGCGGGCCATAGCCGCGATAATGGACCATGAGGGTCACCCCCATGATTCCATCGCAGCTGTGAAAGAGGGTCTGGCACCTCTTCCCGTGGAAATAAGGACCCATAGGGAATATCTGTTGCGTAAGCAACGGACTCCCAACCAACTGATGACTGCGATCTTCCAACGCTATGGCATCGATAACGACATCTCACAGGCCATAATATCTCAGGTCTCCGGTCTGCACGAGGGAAGTCTCACAGGCACAGCGGAGATGATCGCACTCATAGAGGAGAACATCCGCAAGGCCGACAGTTATCCGGCCGATATGATATCCAGTCGTGACTCGGTGCATCTGCACACCATGCATGGTGCCAAAGGTTTGGAGTATCCCGCGGTCATTGTTGCCGGCCTTAACTCCAACGACATGCCTTCGAAGAAAGGAGAGGGAGGCACGCTGCGTTTCGACCGTCTCTACGGTCTTAGAGCCGCCTACGAGCTGGTGGAAGAGGACAATATGCTGGAGCGGTATCGCGATTGGAGGACAGCACTGGTCGCATCCTTGTCTCAGAAGGAGTATGACGAGGAGAGGAGACTGCTCTATGTTGCTGTTTCAAGGTCAATGCAGCATCTTGTATTCACTTGCCACGATCCTTCTCTCTTCATAGCGGGGATGAGTGACCATCATGTTCATGAGGTCGAGTTCACTGCCCCCGATTCTCTGTTGGACACCGAGGTCAAGAAACTTGTCCAACGCCCGGTCCTTAAAGCCGCTGAGGTCGTGAGACGGAGCATTGGTGTGCATAGCATTTTGCGTCCGATACTCGAAGGCGGAGGCAAAGGTACAGAACATGGTTCAAGGGTGCATGCTGATGCGGAACGACTTTTCCACGGTATGGACCCGTGGCAGGAGCATCTAGGTCTGGAGGCCGTCAGGGAGGTATTGAAGTCCACGGAAGGGGCTAGAGTTACCACGGAGATGGACTGTCTCCTGCCGATGGGTGATGTTTCATTGGAAGGGCGGATAGATCTGATGGTGGAACGGGAAGACATCGTCGAGATACACGATTGGAAGACTGATATGAGTGAGAGGAACCTACCTGAATACCATATCCAACTCTCGGTCTATGCCCATGCCGCCGCCGTTCTGGGAAAGGACGTGGAATGTTTCGTTCATTTTCTAGAATTGGGTACGATGAGGAGATTCGAACCGATGCCTATGAAGGAATTGCAGAAGATAGTCAAGGAACGATTGGCTGAATCACTCTCGATAGGTTCTTGAATAAGCTGATTATTATACTGATACAATGGTGGAGAATATTCCCACGGGTCTGACTGCAGAAGAGGTGCAGGAACGCACTGATAAAGGCCTCCGTAACAGCTACGAGGTCAAGGTGAGTAGGACCTATAAGGAGATAATAAAGACGAACTTCTTCAACCTGTTCAATCTCATACTATTCTCCCTGGGAGGCATATTGCTCACCTTAGGCAACGAATTGGAGGCCTTGGCAGCCACGAGCATCATATTCTTCAATGTCATCGTCGGAACCACGCAGGAGGTCAGAGCAAAAAGGCGTCTGGATAAGATTGCATTGCTCCACCGTCCTGAAGCATCCGTTTATCGTAACGGTCAACAGATGACCGTACTTCCCGATGGGATAGTCATGGATGACATAGTCATCCTCTCGGTTGGGGATCAAGCCCTGGTGGACGGTGCAGTACTCACTAGTAATTCGCTTGAGATGGATGAATCCCTCATCACCGGGGAGTCCAGCCCTCGCCGTAAGAAGAGGGGCGACACAATTTATTCGGGTTCCTATTGCATCGCAGGATCAGGATGCTTCCGCGTCAATGCGGTGGCTGATGACACCTACGTCAACCGCCTCCTCTCCGAGGCTAAGAAGTTCGACCGTAAATCAACACCGCTTCAATACCAGACCAGCAGGGTGATGTCCCTCCTCATCGGTATAGCGGTCATATACTCCACCTTGATCCTCATAGCCGCCATAGTGTTGGGGATAAACCCCTTGATGACGACACAGATGATAGTCATCACCTTGGACATCATACCCATAGCGTTGTTCTTGCTCATCATAATCGCTTATGGCCTAGGAGCGGTTCGTATGGCCGGTTCCGGTGCTCTCATGCAGAGATCGAACGCCGTTGAATCGATGAGCCATGTGGATACCGTTTGTATGGACAAGACCGGGACCATAACAACAAACAACCTCATACTCGAAGAGGTCAGACCCCTTAGCGATGAGGACCCGTCCTCAGCATTGGCGAGCTTCGCCGCCCTGACCGGTTCAAAGAACCGTACAATACGTTCCATATCACAGAAGATGATGGGCGGAAAAGGGTGGCTAATCGAGGAGATACCATTCACATCCGGCAGGAAATACAGTGCCGTTCGTTACCGCGATGGCGATGAGAGTCGCGTCCTCTTCTTCGGTGCTTTTGACGCATTGAAGAGACACTGTGACTGGAATGTAGACATAAGTGACCAGGTTACTGAACTGGCGGAACAGGGTCTTCGCGTGATGATCCTGACAGGCGCCCCCGACACCGAACTATGGGACGGGGACAACGAGATTGTGCCTAGACTGAAACCATTGGCTCTGGTATCCGTCCGTGATGAGATACGAGCGGACTGCGCTGAGACCATCCAGGCCTTCCTGGACAATAACATGGACATCAAAGTGATATCCGGCGATGACCCGGTCACTGTGAACGCATTGTTCAGCCTAGCCGGAATTCCGGGCACACGCATCATGATATCCGGAGACGAACTGGATGACCTCGACCCTTCCGAACTGGCCCGCGTGGCGGCAGAGACAAACATCTTCGGTCGTATGCGGCCCGACCATAAGGAACGCATAGTCGAATCCCTCAAGGCCCAGGGAAGATACGTGGCCATGATAGGCGATGGTGTGAACGATGTCCGTTCCCTCAAGGCCGCCAACGTCGGGGTGGCCCTGCAGAGCGGTTCCGGAGCCGCCCGCGGTGTTGCAGACATGGTCCTGTTGGATGACAAGTTCTCCGCTTTGCCCAATGCGTTGTTGGAGGGCAGGCGCATAACCACCGGTATGCGTAGCATCCTACGGATATATCTTGCCAGGAACTTCGTTGTGGCCTTCATAATCCTGTTCACCCTGATATTCTTCCAGACTCTACCGGTATTGCCTCAGAACAACGCTTTCTACGCTCTGGTCTCATTATCGATCCCGGCATTTTTGATGACCGTTTGGGCCAAGCCTCGCGAACATAAAGGGGACATACTGCCCATAGTGCTCCGCTTCGCCATACCGGCTTCGATAACGATCGCGATCTTCGCATGTATCGTCTACTCGATTTACTATCTGGGCGTCATCGGTAACATAATGCACATCACCTTCACACCCGAGCAGCTCGCCGGCTCCTGGAACCTCGAATATCGCGGCTCATTACCGCCCACGGAGCTGGAGCAGACGGCCGAACTAGCAGCCCGGATGGCGTTGACCTACTTCGTCACATTGGCGGGCATAACCCTGGTCCTGTTGGTGGCACCTTTGAACAAATGGTTCTCCGTCGACGGTTCCATCCACAAGGACATAAGACCGTTCATCCTCGTCATTGTGCTGTACGCAATCGTGGGTTCAGTTTTCATGGTCGATGAGATCATGTATCTCGCCAATCTCACGCCGTTGCGTTTCATTGACATGTTCTTCATAACCGGGATGGTTTCACTATGGTTCCTCTTCACCCGTAAGGTACTGAGGGAGGATATGTTCAATCGTTTCACCGATGCGATAATCTTACGCTTGGATAAGAACAGTCCATTCATCCATGAGCGTTTCATGAAGATGCGCGATCAGTAGACGCCACGCCGGATGAGCTCCAAAAGGACATGTGATGCCATCAAAGCATCCTCCATTGCCCGGTGCTTCTGCTCTTCGCCTATATCGGCAGGGTCACCGTCCACGAGCATGTCGTATGCCTGCTGTAGTTTGGGCCATTTGTAAACGTCATAGGTGCCCGGCAGTTTGCAGACCGGCATCGCCTTTAACATGATGCAGGGTGTCAAATGGACTGCTTCACGGAGTCTCCACGGCTCATTGAAAAGGAACTTGTCGAAATCGAAGCCGACGTTGAAACTTGTGACCATGTTTCCTTCCAACAGAGAACGGAGCTCGGCGGTGACGAAGGTCACCGGCGTCGCTTTGGATACCTCTTCCAGTGTCAAATCCGTATTCTGGAATATCCAGGCTTCCCGTTGGACCTGAGGCCATGAGGTCACATCATGACCGACGACGGTGGAAAGAATCGGTTCGACGGTATCCAGGTGGGGGCGGACACGACAGACTGCAACATCCACAACATAATCCGTTGGAAATCCGTTAAGTCCGGTGGTCTCGGTGTCAAGGACGAATATCTCAAGGTCCTTGTCGAACATGTTCACCTTCGGAAATCATCTATCGTGGTCAAATAGCTATCGAGTCCAAGCAACATTCGCTGTAAAGCAGTAACGGTAATTAACAAGATGAAATATGTCAGGGCGATGAGTTCCACCGTGACCAGGATGGACTATCTAGGAAGATTCCTGGATGCAGTAGATTCCGCACAGGCGGGGAAGGCAGGTGCAATAGCGGATGATAAATGGTTACAGTGGAATCACCGTCCAGAGTTCACAGACATAATCTCCAGACACTTGGAACATGGGTCATCACGGGTAAGAACCGAGGTCATAGTACTACTAACGAGGATAGGCGACCCCTCTCATGTTGAAAAGATCGCATCCATGCGTCGAGAGGACATCGATACCGTTGCCGCTGCCTGTGTCGGTTATCTCAGCGGCTTCGAATCCCGCCGCAGACTCATAGACGAACTCATGGAAGAGCTCAGGACTGGTTATGGGGAAGAGTTCAAACAGGCCGCCAAGGCGATGGTCCCTGTAGCGGCTATGGAGGATTTGGCCGAACTGAGAAGGATAATGGGCGAGCTTGATAGCAATCGTCGCGAGATGATAAGGTCGATACTCGATGGCATCATATCCAGGAATCCGGAATTGGATGATGTTAGGGATGGGATAATGTCTCTTCCAATTGAACCTGATGCCGATTCATACAATTCATTCCTGGACAAGGCGTTCGAGTACCTGGATGTTCGTTACAGGAAAAACGTACACCCTAGCAGGACGATAGACGGCAAGACCCAATCCAACATACACAAGGCCCTGAAGGCCATCGCAGCACGTCATTATCTCGAGGAGGCGAACTTGAGAGTATACTCCGAGGACCTTCGTTATGAACATAAAGCGCTCGGTTCCCTCATCAAATGGTGTTCAGATGACCTATGGAGTAAAGAGCGGAAGGGGGCTGAGAAAAGATCTGACCCGCTTTGCCCTGGTTGCGAATCGCCGATGAGGATGTACAAGGCACAATGGTACTGCCCCGGATGCGGTACACGGAAGGAGTGAGGACATGAATGTCAAGGACTGGTACTCTGCGGCAATAACCCGCTTAATGAGGCACGAGGGTGAAGCGATGATCATTCTGAGACACGCACACCGCCATCCGATAACCAATACCTTCCAACATGAGTTGGCGATGTTGACTGAAGAGGGAAAGGAATGTAGCATGGCGCTAGGTTCGTGGCTCGCAGAGAACGGATTCAACATAACATCGTGCATGGCAAGTCCCGTCCGTCGTTGTGAAGAGACCGCTGAACTCATCCTTCAAGGATACGGCGAGGATATGGAGATACGTACCGTCAATCTTCTTGGCAACATCGGCCCTTTCATCAATGACGAGGAGGCAGCGGAGATCACATTCCGGTTGATGCATATGAGGGACATATGCAATGGTCTCCTTGATGGCGATATAGTGCCGGGATTCAAGGACGTCATGTCCGGGCTCAAGCCCTTGGTTGATGACCTTCACTCCCACACTTGGGGCGAATTGACACTTGTGGTCACACATGACTTTTTCGTGGCATCATTGGCAGGACATGCATTGGGCATGTGCTTCAGAGGTGAGGAATGGATAGGCTTTGTGGAGCCGATGCTCCTGCTGCGAGAGGGCGATCGGACCAAAGCTTGGTTCCGTGGTCAAGAAGACTATCTTTTTTGATATTAAGGAATTAATGAAGAAAAGTAGGGGTTTAGCTGGTGACCCAGTGGTATGAACAATGAAGATTATTTCTTCTTGTCCTTCTTCACCGTCTTAGCGTCCTTTGCCATTTTGTCACCTCCGCAGTCTGCCGTAGCTGCTACTGCGAATATACTAATTATAATGGGCGTATATATATTTGATTATATCAAGGTCTGGATAATGAAATATTCTCACTGTTTTTTCCTTATCTATATTGACTAAAATACCTCCTGTTTGTTCTTTTTTACCTAAAAATGACATAGTATTATTCTTCACTGGCACCGCGATTATGAAAAACATACATTCACTTTAATTTTTGAGAACACGTGATATAGGCCAACTATCGGAAGGATCAGAGTGAGCAAATGCCAATCAAAATAATTCCTCATCAATAAGGATAGAATATGAAGAAAAGGACACTCATGACCATAAGCACCCACATCAAGAAGGTGATCTCCTCCTTCTTTCCACTGAATAGCTTCCCTATGACATAGACTATGAAACCGGCACAAATCCCGATCCCTATGTTGTATGTGAACACCATCAGACACACGGTCACGACAGCAGGGAAGAAATCAGTAGGTTCATGGAAATCTATCATCCGCGTGGCAGAGAACATCATCATACCTATCACCATCATGGCAGGGCCGGTGACAGCAGCAGGTATCATGGTCACAATTGGTGTGAAGAGGAGCGAAGCCCCAAACAGTAGGCCTACGACAATCGAGGATATCCCGGTGCGGGCACCGCTTTTAATCCCGGAAGCAGATTCCACGAAGACACCGCTTGATGTCGTCCCTACCACACCAGCGAACATTATCGTTAGCGAGTCAGCGGTGAAAGGTTTCTGAATGTCGAGAAGCCGCCCTTCTTCGTCAATCATGCCCGTTTCATTACCAAGGGCGACGAGAGTCCCCATTGTGTCCACTACGTCAAGAATGAAAACCGTCATCAGTACAGATAGGATGCCGAATGTGAGAGAAATCTCCCATTGCAGGAAGACTGGTGACAACGGGGGCGGACTGGATATCAGTGAAGTCGGAGCTTCAACAACTCCTATGAAGAGTCCGATGACAGTACAGGCTAGCATTCCGACGAGAATAGAGCCTTTGAAACCTCTAACCGTAAGGGCGGATATGGTCAGTAGACAAAGAATGGCGAGCATTGTCCCGGCCTGGGTAAGGTCACCGATTGCCAAAGGGGTCTCGGTACCGCTGACAATGATGCCGGAAGACACCGCCCCCACAAAAGCTATGAAAAGCCCGATACCGACTGAAAAGCTTATTTTGAGGGTCATCGGCACCGCATCGCCCAATGCCTTGCGCCCTCCAGATAATGTCAGCAACAACAGCAAAATGCCGGATATGAATATAGTGAATAGAGCGGTCTGCCATGAGTAGCCCATCGTACCGGTGACAGTGTAGGCGACGAACGCATTCTGGCCCATATAAGGGGCGATCGCATACGGCCGGTTCGCTAGCACTCCCATCAACAAGCAGCCGAACATCGCCGTCAATGCCGTGGCGACCATAGCAGGACCAAAAGGCATCCCAGCATCTTGGAGTATGGTGGGGTTTACCACCACTATGTATGCCATGGTCATGAAGGTGACAGCTCCACCCAAGGTCTCCTGTTTTAAAGTCGACCCTCGGTCACTGACCAAAAAACGTCTGTCCAACCATCCGGCTATGGGATTCAACATCAGTCATTAGTGACGAACGATTATTTTAAAGGGGAATACCATTGATTAAAACGATATCATGTGCGGAAGATTCGCCCTAGCACCTTACGAGGACCTTGCTGGCAGGTATTCCATTCCGGGACTGCCACAACCTGAGCCGAGGTACAACATCTCCCCCGCCCAGGATGTCCTATGTGTACTGCCTGATGGAATCCATGAGAACATGTTCTGGGGCGTCAGACCGTATGGAAGGTCTCTTATCAATGCCCGTACCGAGACCGTCAAGGAAAAAGCGATGTTTGCCCGTTTGGTGGAGGATAGCCGTTGTCTTGTGCCCGCCACTGGTTTTTATGAATGGGATAGCAAGAAACATCCACATCTGTTCCGTTTGAATGGCGGCGAGGTATTCTCAATGGCAGCATTATACACTGATAGGAGGGAGGTGATCATCCTCACTCGGGAGTCACAAGCTCCTGTTAGCGAAGTTCATAGCCGGATGCCATGTGTCATAACCAAAGAAAAGGAGTCAGAATGGTTCAACTCCTCTGTTGACGATGCGCTAAAATCGATAGGAGAGGGCCCACCATTGGAGAGGTTAGCAGTGGGACAGGCGGTGAATGACGTTAAGAACGAAGGCCCTCGTCTGATTGAACCAGTCGATACTCTGGATTCATTCTGATCTTGTAGTCTATACAAGTTTTTACTCTTTTTAGGTATTTTCAATCTGTTATCAACACCATTTTATATTCGGCATTGACACTACATTAATACACGAACGGACCGAAAAGGCGCGGTGGTATAGACCTCCCTACGAAATAAAATTTGTAGGAGTTGCCGCTAATGGATCTCAAACTGTCCCTCAAAGGTCAGCTATTGTTATCTAAGGTTGCTATGCCCACCCTGCTTCGGCAATCCTTCGGAGCCAAACCTCTTCCTTATTGGTTTTTTGCTTCATGATTATTTTTCATATGCATAATTACAAATTGATTATTCTAGTATGTTCAGAATATATGATCATCTGAACATCTTGATTTCTAAGCCCGATGGCTCAATAAATAATATGGGAAAATGTTTCAAATGAACGATATCGTAGCGAGACTCTTTTCGAACATCACTGAATCGATGTTCAATTCAGTCTTAACATCGTTTGCCAAAGATCGGATGGTATCTTCATCTGTCAAAGCAAACATGTAAACCAATGTATCGTTGGTGATGAATGTGCCGTTGGAAACATAACCACCGAACGCTTCGTAGCTAGTGAATCCCAGATCATAGGATTCGCACAGGGCATTGATGGTATTCTCAGCGGTGGTAACATTGATGGCATTGCCTTCAGCGTCCGTGAGACCGAAGTAGACGGTGAAGACTTCAGTCTCATCCGTGACCGTTGCCGGATTGTAAAGGAAAGCCGAGAACAAAGACACGAATGCAACTACCAAGGCAACCATGGCGATCGTCTGATTCTTATCCATGTTTGGTTATAGAAATCATGTAGTTAATTTTTTGGAATTATTCTTCGTTAAGACTTCATCTTTAGAAAAATTAATTATGAGAATAAACTTTCAAAAAATAAGAGATATCATTAAATAATCCTCACGAGAAATACTTACATTGCACGAAAGGACCGAAAAGGCACGGTGGCGTAGATCTACCTGCGAGACAAAATTCGTAGGATTTGCCGCTGATGGATCAAGGATGATCCCTCGGGATTAAACTACCTCGATCTAAGGTCGATAAAACCACCCTGCTTCGGCAATCCTTCGGAGCTAACCTCTTTTCACCCATTTCTTATTTACATTATTGTTGGATATGAGCTTTCCAGAGTCCCGAAGCGATATACGAGGTCACTGCTAAGGGAGGAATGGAACGACTCGAATTGACGGAAATATGGTAAAAGACTGTCACCCTTACGATTTATGTTTTCCATCCTGTCCAGAAGTTCAGCTTCCAACGTATCGAGTATGTAATTGAATCGATTGTATGGTATCTGGGAGTAATAATCGTAATTTCCCATGGCATGGTTCAAAATGATCCGTGCCCTCTCGTTAGATTGAATATCGAGGTACTCTTTGATTACAGCGAGCTCATCATCGGGAATGCCCCCCTCGCTGAGTTTGCCTCCCAAAATTGATTCCATGCGGGAATTGAACTCCTTAATCTGAAATGAAAGGGATACCAGTGAGTCGCGGAAACTCTCGTATGCCGATTCGAACTGTAGCATCGAACGGAATATGTTCGGATGTCGGTATTCCATATCCTCCACGCGCATTGGCCCGAACATACTCCTGACATTGATGGTCATCGCTTCACGCGCGTAACGATTGGGATCGATATCCTCTATCTTCCACGGTAGGGCAGCCATGGTTTGATGGTACGTAACGAAGGATGAGATGAGGAACTTTTGACGGAAGTCCATCCCTTCCTTTATCTTGTCGAGTTCGAATTGCGTTAGTGATATGGTGTCATCGAACCTATTCACGAATATGTACAATAAAACCATTAGAATGGCGATGAAGCTCAACACCACCAGTGGAATGAAGAACATTTCCGGTGCGTAGAGTGAGAGCGTGACGGAAATGGTTATCAGGGATATCAGGAAGTATGGTGCAGCTTTCATCACCGCCATTGCGAAATCATACTTTGATTCCAGTTTCTTGAGCACTATCCGCTGCTCACGGTAAATCTCCTCCAGTTCTGATAGGCTGTACTGTTGCATTTCACTCTCAGTCCTTTTGGTAATGATATCTTCCGTCCATGTGTCTGATGAACAAGCTTTGTGAAAGGTTGAGGTCGGAACAGACAAGGTCATCACAGGAAAGTTGATGGACATCCGATCTGCCTGCAAGTCGTGAGAAGTCCTTCAATTCTGAGGCCATGGTGTTCAAAAAGTTCGCCAACCTCTTGGCGGAATAATCAGCTACCAACCTCAATCTTAATTCTGGATCCTGAGTGGTCACACCGGTGGGGCATTTACCGGTGTTGCACAACCGATACTGCTGACAACCTATGGCCATCAGGCAAGCGGTCCCAAGAGCGACCGCATCCGCTCCCATGGCCAATGCTTTGGCGACATCTGCACTGGATCGTAAACCTCCCGTAATAATAAGATTAAGGTCGGAACCAGCATCATCAAGATGTCTCCTCGCCCTATCCAGGGCGACGATAGTCGGTATGCTGGTACTGTCCTTCACATAATTGAGCGTGGACGCGGTTCCTCCGGGTCTTCCGTCAATCGTGACAAAATCCGCTCCAGCTTCCATAATGACGTCTAAATCGTTTTCGATGTGTCCCGCGGCGATCTTTAATCCTATGGGAACTCCATTTCCAACGGACCTCAATTCATCCACGAGTTCGCGGAAACCATCGACACCATGAATACCTGGGAATCTGGCGGGAGAGATTATGTCTGTCTTTATCGGAAAACCCCGCAATGCAGCCACTTCAGCGGTCACCTTCTCCCGAGGGAGGTGACCTCCCATTCCGGGTTTGGTTGATTGACCTATCTTCACTTCGATAGCTTGCACCCGTGACATATTCTCCGGAGTGTAGGAGTATCGGTTGGGAACATATTCGAAAATGTATTTACTGGAGGCCTCGAATTCATCCTCAAGCAAACCTCCCTCCCCCGAGCCTATGGCTGTACCCACCTTGGCGCTACCTCGAGCCAATGATACCTTGGCCTCTTTGGACAAAGCACCGAAGCTCATATGACTGACGTATACCGGCATGGAGAGTTCCAGAGGCTTGTCGGCATTGGGGCCGATGATTGTCTTCAGATTGACATCCTCATCCTCATTTAGGGGTAGGGTGGCCATTTGCGCTCCGAGGAAAAGGAGGGAATCCCACGACGGTGTGACAATCCGTGTCCGCATCGAAGAAAATACACTCTCAGCATGGATGGCCATGTTATGTATGGTTTCCATGTCCTTTTCCAGGTCATCCCTGTGGCGTGTCCATTTAGACAGATATTCAGCAAAATGAGGGAGGTCTTCAGTCTTTATCGGCGCCTTATTCTCCTCGGGCATGAGACGGTCGGCGGTAGAGCCACAGAACGGACATTCCCATTCCTTGGGAAAGTCTTTGGGGTGAGTGCCCGGAGGGATATTTGTACCCTTATCCCCATGGGCCGGTTCGTATTGATAAACGTAACAGATTTCACACACAAATGTGGTCATACATATCGCCTCGTTCACATCACGGTTTGATTAAGACAGACAACAGATTTATGAGGTCATTGATTTCTTACATTATAGATATATCATGCACATTTCAATAGAATGATTCAGAATCAAATCTAACATAATGTATCGGACATACATCCCAGGCAATATTCGATGTGAAACATCAAAGATAAATTTAGTCGTAGGGATCATGGAATATTCACTAGATAGGTTTTGGTGATTTGAGATGGTAGTTTGGAAATGCTGTGTTTGTAGCTACAGGTATTTTGAGATGATAGGCGACGTCGATAATTCCATACCTCCTGGAACGCCCTTCGGCCAGATCCCGCCTGGATGGCGCTGTCCCAAATGCGGTTCTACTAAGGAGTTCTTCAAGATAGAGGATGATGGCAAAATTCATTTCTGAGATAAGCTAAAAATAATAATCATTGTACTTTTCAAAATGATGATATTTTCACATTATCATAATCAATCCACATAATCTATCAAAAACAACCAAAACCGTTCAAAAATCAGATAATTCTTTTTAGAACATACTGGAACCCACCATCAACAGAATACAATTTCAAATGATTCTATACGTCCTCATCAAATGGCATTTTTGTTGTCCATCGATAAATGATTAATAATTGAGGTCGATTAACTATAGTTATATGGTTTACAATAGCAGGGAATCAGTGGTCGCCGCCCTTGAAGGACGGAATGAGGGCCCGATTCCGATAATACCGCCTTTTCAAGCTACATGGGCTCTTAATATGATGGGCGTCACACCTCAAGAAACAGTAAATGAACCTAAAAAAAATGCTATTTGCCAATCAAACATAGCCGATCTATGTGGTTTTGATGGATTCGAAGGAATGTGGGATTGGCTTTCGATGGTTGAGGCCATGGGTTGTGATGTGGAATTCCGGCCTGGAATGGGAGCTGTGACCGTTTCCCATGTTTTATCCGATGATTCAGATGCATCAATAGAAGTCGGCCCCGTTGATGATAAAAGAGCGGTAACGAACCTGAACACCATCAACGCGCTGCTGGACGGAGATAAGTTCATTTATGCCACCGTTCCTGGGACGTTCACACTTTCCGCTGAGCTTCGCGGACTGGAACAGCTCATGATGGACAGCATTCTTGAAACTGATGTTTATCGGGATATCTTAAGGCGTACTACTGAAAATTTAAAGGAATACTGCATTTTCTACGACGAAGTCGCGGAAGGTGTCATGTTGTGCGAATCAACAGGGTCACCATCTTTATTGGATCCCGACTCCTTAAGAAAAGAAGTTGTTCCTCTGAACGCCGAGCTGTTCGAAGTAGTTGATGGATACAGGATGTTACACAATTGCGGTGACGTCACTCAACTCTTACCTGATTTACCCACCTCCTCAATCAACTTGCTTTCAATACACGATACGCCTTTGAAAGAATCTTTGGAGTCATTTGACTGCTGCATATCGGGTGGAATATCCACATTCTCTTCGCTGTTAAACGATAATCCAGAGAAAACCTTGAATGATATTTCTCAAACGATACAAACATTCAAAGGTAATGAACGCCGCTTTATCCTTAGCGCTTCCTGTGATATTCCCCCCAGCACGCCGTTGGGTAATGTGATGGTTTGGCAGGAACATGCCAACAGCAATAATGTATTAGAGAATATTGAGAACTGTTGTCGCAATAACTAATATGACTAAGGGAGATTATTTGTTGAAAG
>SKHQ01000009.1 GCA_007116915.1 Candidatus Methanomethylophilaceae archaeon | reverse complement strand
CCATAGCGGCGGGGTCACACCCGGTCCCATTCCGAACCCGGTAGTTAAGCCCGCCCGCGTCCCTGGCTGTACTGTGTTGCGCGAGCGCACGGGAACCTTGGGGCGCCGTCAGCCACTTTCATCATTATATCCTTCAGCATAGCTACCGCTTGTTATTGAAGCGAAAAAAAGGAAGGGGTTTGTTTAAGGTGTTTAAAGCTTGCAGAGCTTCTGTAAATGCTCCCACTTATTGTCGACCTGCTCCTGGATGGCATCAGCGGTGTCCATCCACTTGTCCTTGGTCAGGTGCTTGAACCTGCCCTGGGACTTTAGCCATTCGATGACCGGGATCTTCTCCTTCTTACCCTCGGCTATACGCAGACTGTCACTGGTGAGGGAGAACTTGCCGTTCTCGTACTCATACAATGGCCAGACACATGTGTCAACAGCCAGGCGGGACAGGTCTATGGCGTTTTCGGTCTCGTGCCTCCATCCACGGGGACAGGGGGAGATGACGTTCATGAACGCCGGACCGCCGCACTCGAATCCCTTACCCGCCTTGGTGATGAGGTCCTTCCAGTTGTGGGGCGCTGCCTGAGCCGCGTATGGCGGATCATGGGCGGCGATTATCATCGTCATGTCCTTGGGGTGGTGCTGCTTACCAGGTATGCAACTGCCTGCGGGGCAGGTGGTCGTGGCGGCTCCGTGAGCGGTGGCGCCGGACCTCTGTATACCGGTGTTCATGTAAGCCTCATTGTTGAGACAGACATAGAGCATCTGATGTCCCCTCTCGACCGCCCCACTGAGGGCCTGGAAGCCGATGTCATATGTTCCACCGTCGCCGGCGAAGGCCAGGAAACGGATGTCATCCTTGATCTTGCCCTTGCGGCTCAATGCGCGGTAAGCGGACTCGACACCGGCACAGGTAGCGGCGGCGTTGCCGAACGCAGTGTGTATCCAGGGCACATTCCATGCCGTGAAGGGGAAGATCGTGGTGGAGACCTCGAAACATCCCGTTGCCTGAGCGATGACGACCGGCTTTTCTGTGGCCATCAGCACCTGGCGGGCGATTATGGCCTCGGTACAGCCAGCGCACAGACGGTGGCCCGGAGTCAGCCTCTGCTCTCTCTTTGAGAGCTCCTTGAGTGACAAGGTCATAGCCTAACCCCCAGGAAATTGAGCTTCTTACAATTGCCATCGATCATGTTCATATAAACCTCCTTGAGATCGCTGACCGGGACATCCCTGCCTCCCAGGCCGTAGACGTAGTTGACCACGTCAGGGGAGTCGTCAGCATCGATCACCGATGAGCATATCTCGTTGAACATCGGACCGGTGGAACCCAGACTGATGTGACGGTCCATGACGGCGACCATCTTCCTACCAGAGAGGAGCTGCCTGAACTTCTCAGTAGGGAATGGACGGTAGACACGAACCTTGATACTACCGACCTTGTGACCCTCCTCGCGTAGCTGGTCGACAGCCTCCTTCATAGTGCCGGCTGTGGAACCGATGACCACGGTGACGTATTCAGCGTCCTCACAGCGGTATGTCTCCAGCATCTCGTACTTGCGACCGCTCAGGGCGGCGAAGTCCTCGAAGACCTCCTCTATGGCGGCCTTGGCGTTCTCCATAGCCTCCACGAGCTGATACTTGTGCTCGAAGAAATAATCCTGCAGATCCATCACACCATGTGTGATAGGGTTCTTTATGTCCAGCAGGCTGTGTTCCGTCTTGTACTTACCCACAAAATCCTTGACCGCATGAGAGTCCAATGTGGTCATCCTCTCTATCGCGTGAGTGAGGATGAAACCGTCCAGGTTGTGCATCACAGGTAGCCGCACATCCTTGTGTTCGGCTATCCTCATCGCCATGATGGCGTTGTCATAAGCCTCCTGGACGTTCTCTGCGAATATGAGCACCCATCCAGTGTCACGTGTGGACATGACGTCACTGTGGTCGCAGTGGATGTTCAACGGGGCGCTTAGCGTCCTGTTGGCCACCGCCATGGTTATAGGTACCCTCATACCAGAGGCTATGCCCAACATCTCCCACATGTATGCCATTCCTGCCGACGCGGTAGCAGTAACCGTCCTGGCTCCGGCGGATGCGGAGCCTATGCAGACGCTCATCGCGCTGTGCTCGGACTCAGTGGTCACGAACTCGGTCTCAACCTCTCCGTCAGCGACGAAGTCGGAAAACCTCTCCACGATGATGGTCTGCGGAGTGATCGGGTAGGCGGCGCAGACATCGGGGTCGATCTGCTTCCAAGCCAATGCTATGGCTGAATCTCCGTTAATTCCAATATTCATTGATATCACGCTCCCTCGGGTTCCATGCGGATGGCGTCCTTGGGGCAGACACGGGAGCATATCCCGCAACCCTTGCAGTGGGTGTAACGGAATCCTTCCATCTTACCATCCTTGGTCAGAATGCTGTCGTCGGGGCAGAATATCCAGCAGGTGAGGCAGTCAATGCACTTCTCCCTCTCCAGAATGGGACGGAAGGACCTCCAGTCCCCGGTCTCGAATTTCATGGCGCTGCCCGGCTCGACGATCATGCCTCCAGGGGTCAGTTCCTTAACGGTCTTCTTGGACATTCACTGCACCTCGTCAAAAGCTCTCTTCAAGCAGCTTATGTTCTTCACTATGACTTTATCCGGTAGCTTTCCGGTGAACTTGTCGGTCAGAGTGTCCACAAGAGCCTCGAATCCCACCATCGGCGAAACCTTGGTCAAGGCTCCGAGCATTGCGGTGTTGACCATTGGTTTTCCTAGTTCTTCTGTCGATATCTTGGTAGCGTTCACGGTGTGTATCTCCACATCGGTACCAAGTTGCTCCTGCAGTTCCTTAGGCGAAGCAGTTGAGTTGACCAGGATAAAACCGTTATCCTTCAGACCATCAAAAACGTCCACCTTGCCTACCAAAGTGGGGTCTATGACCACAACGATATCCGGCTCGTAAACCTGGCTGTGCACCCTTATGGGATCCTCAGAGATGCGGGTGAAAGCCCTTATGGGGGCTCCCATCCTCTCCGGCCCGAACTCGGGGAAGGCTTTGACATACTTCCCTTCGGTTATGGCCGTCTCTGCGAGGATCTCATTAGCGGTGACGACACCCTGGCCGCCTCTTCCATGCCAACGTAGTTCCATATTCAAAGTTAATCCCTCATTTCCGTTCCGAAAGTAGTTTGGAATAATAAAACCTTTTATTTTTCTTCGATAAACAGTCAATGTATTTGTTATTTTTCAAGGTAAATCGTATCTAGAATACGTTTTCCAGTGATTTAGAGGATAATCTTTCCCTATATGCGCAGAAAGGATTTATAGATAATTGGTTGGAGGGTGGTTTTTGCTACCAATAATCCGGTCGGATACACAAAACAATTTTATCCATGTCGCATTAACCATACCATATCAATCAATAATTTAACCGATTATTGATATTGAGTATCTGCGACACATTCGCGGTGTTGCATACGGCGCCGCCTGGCGGACCGACTCAGAACGGGGTTGAACCATGAAAAGGATCGCTGAAATT
>SKHQ01000059.1 GCA_007116915.1 Candidatus Methanomethylophilaceae archaeon | reverse complement strand
GGGCCGTGGCGATCATGATCCAAGTCATGCTCGCGGGGTCCAGGGTAGCACTTGCTGCTGAGACACTGGGAAGAGCCATGCTGGCGACGAACGTCAGCACGCCCAGGGCGGCTATCGGCTTTGCAATTCCGTACTTCATGGATTGATTCCTTCCCGCGCATTTACCTCGACATTAGACAAATGTCTAAGCATTTGCGCATTGTTTACACATTTGCGATACTTACTTGCCTATATTAAGGTTACTATTCTAATCATATGTCTAATAAAATCACAAATCATGTACGAATTGTAGGTTAACCTATTATGTCTAGAACAATGTTGAGCTTTCAGCGTATTAGAAATAACTATATATAGTAGTAAAAACAGATTATAGGTTGCAAACCATGAGATTACAACCGGGTGAATGGATTATGGATGTGGACAGACTGCTGTCGGTAATCAATAATCCAACAAGACGCCGAATAATGGAGGCGTTGGTGAGAGAACCTCACTACCCTCTACAACTGGCTAGAGAGCTTCGCGTCAGCCAACCGGCCATAATCAAGCATCTGAACACGCTTGAGGAGAGTGGCCTGGTGAGCAGCTACAGCGAGAGCAGTAACCGCGGCCCTGAAAGGAAGCAATATGTGACTACATCCGAGTTCACATTAGTCGTCGACATGCGGGACGGTATGTTCACCGCCCGGATGGTGAGTCCCCAGACCAAGGACGAAAAGAGGAACAGAAAACAGAGGAAGATCAAGGACATAATGGAGGCAAGAGCCCAAGTTGGCGTAATAGACGATGAGTTGGAGGAACTGGAGCGTAGACGGTCGGATATCATCAACCGCAGACGGAGTCTAATCGCTGCTGCCAACTCCATATTGGATGTCAATGAGCAACACTATCGCGCGCGGGCTCTGTTGTATGAGATCATGAACAACCCCAGATTGACGATGGATGAGATTGCAAAACGGCTGTCCATGAACGCAGAGGAATGCGCGGATATGCTGGATGAGATGGTGGAGAGGACAATCGAGGAATACAAACACTCTGTGGAAAGCAGGGAGGTGAATCAAGATGACAAATAAGGACAAAGCATTGAAAGTGGCCGAACTGAGGCCGATGGAAGCGGGCAGAGGTATCGCTCGCATAGATCCGGAGATAATGGACATTTTAGACCTGAAAGCAGGCGATATCGTTCAGATCGACGGTAAGAAGAGAACCGTGGCAAAGGTGCTGCGCGGAGGTCCGGAGGATGCCAACCGAGGCATCATACGTATAGATGGTTCCACACGCAGGAACGCCGGGACCAGCATTGATGAGAGAGTCGATATCAAAAAGGTGATCGTCAAGGACGCCACCAAGATTGCATTCGCCCCCACTGAGCAACTGCGCATCCAGGGCGGAGAACAGTATCTGACCCAGACCATGGAGGGGAGGGCTTTCGCCAAGGGCGATATCCTCACACTAAGCGTCATGGGCAACAAGATCGATCTGGTCGTCACATCCTTCAGCCCAGCTGCTGACGCAGTGTTGATGACCAGGGGGACCGATGTCAAGATCTCTGAGAAGCCCGCCAAGGAGACCGGTTCGGTGCCCAAGATATCCTATGAGGACATCGGTGGACTGGGTGACGAGGTGAAGAGGGTCAGGGAGATGATCGAGCTACCGCTCAAGCACCCTGAGCTCTTCCGACGCCTGGGCGTCGAGGCTCCCAAGGGAGTCCTGTTGCACGGGCCACCTGGCACCGGTAAGACATTGCTCGCCAAGGCCGTCGCCGGGGAGACCAGCAGTAATTTCATCTCCATCAGCGGGCCGGTCATAATGAGCAAGTTCTATGGAGAGAGCGAGGAGCGTCTCAGGGAGATATTCAAGGAGGCGGAGGAGAACGCCCCCTCGATCATATTCATCGACGAGATAGACTCCATAGCTCCCAAACGGGACGAGGTCACCGGTGAGCAGGAGAGGCGTATCGTCGCTCAGCTACTGGCATTGATGGATGGCCTGGAGAGCAGAGGCAAAGTCGTGGTCATCGGGGCGACGAACCGTCCCAATGCCCTAGATGAGGCTCTGCGCCGACCAGGTAGGTTCGACCGTGAGATCGAGATTAGCATCCCGGGCAAGGAAGGCAGGTTGGAGATACTGCAGATCCACACCCGTGGTATGCCTCTGACCGAGGACGTCGACCTCAACAGGTTGTCAGAGATAACCCACGGCTATGCGGGAGCGGATATGGCTGCCCTCTGCAAGGAAGCGGCCATGGCATCGCTCCGACGCATACTCCCTGAGCTCGACCTCGATGTCGAGGAGATACCCGTTGATGTGCTCAACTCCATACACGTGGACTGGAATGACTTCCGCAACGCCCTCAAGGAGATGCAGCCTTCCACCCTGAGGGAGGTCCTCATCGAGAGGCCGGAACTGAAGTGGGATGAGATCGGCGCCTTGGAAGAGGCCAAGATGGAGTTGAAGAAGGCCGTCGAGTGGCCGCTGAAGTACGGCAAGATATTCGAGCACATGCACGCCACTCCTCCACGGGGTATAATGCTCTACGGACCGCCAGGAACCGGTAAGACCATGCTGGCCAAGGCCGTGGCATCAGAGAGCGAGGCCAACTTCATCTCCATCAAGGGACCGGAGTTCCTCAGCAAGTGGGTAGGTGAGTCGGAGAAGGCCGTCCGTGAGACGTTCCGCAAGGCTAGACAGGCATCTCCCTGCGTGATATTCATGGATGAGATAGACTCCATCACCGGGACCCGCGGCGGAGGGGATGACAACAAGGTCACCGAGAGGGTGATCTCGCAGATGCTGACCGAGATGGACGGACTGGAGGCGTTGAACGACGTCGTCGTCATCGCCGCCACCAACCGCCCCGATATCGTGGATCCGGCCCTGCTCCGTCCAGGGAGGTTCGACAAGAGCATCTACATAGGCCTTCCCGACCTCGAGGCGCGCAAGTCCATATTGAAGATACATGCCAAGGGGAAGCCCCTCACCGACGATGTGGACTTCGATGAGATCGCCAAGAGGACTGATGAGTACAGCGGTGCCGACCTGGCCGCCGTTGTCAACGAGGCGGTCATGCTGGCCGTCAAGGAGATTGTAGAGTCCGGTGAGATACCCAGCGACGAGGAGCTGGCCAAGAAGAGGATCGGCATGGAATACTTCCACAAGGCCTTGGAGGCGATACTGCCGTACTCCAAGCGTGAGCTCAAAAGACTGAATGAGCTAGGCGACAAGCTGGACTACATGAGGTGATAGAGATGAAAGAATGGGATGAAATGTTCCGCAGGTTCGGCATAGGAGATATGAACGACCGGTTGGACAGGATGTTCAAGGATTTCCTCGGAACCGATGAGGGCACGCCTGGTGCCAAGGTATGGGGTTACACCATGTACCGCGGTCCGGACGGTGTCCCTCACGTGCGTGAGTTCGGCACCGGCATGGGCGAGGATGTCCTCCCTGAGAAAAAGGAGGGTGTCCGCGAACCCTTCGCCGATGTCACCCATGAGGGTGATGAACTGCGCATCGTGGTCGAGCTCC
>SKHQ01000008.1 GCA_007116915.1 Candidatus Methanomethylophilaceae archaeon | reverse complement strand
GAGGCCTCGGCGAGGGCGAGGCTGAGCCGCAGCGTCAGCAAAGCGGATGCCGACCGTGCCGTGCGCATCGTCCGCTACTACTTGGAGAAGATCGCTGGCACGCAGACCGGCGTGTTCGATATCGACAAGGTCGCCACCGGCATCCCCAAGGCGCAGCGCAGCAACATCAACACCGTGCGCGAGATATTCCGCAAGCATTCGGGAGAGCATGGGATAACCATCGAGGAACTGACCCTGCAGGCGGAGAAGGAGGGCATATCCGAAGGGGACCTGTTGAGCATAATCAAGAAGATGAAGAGTAACGGCGATATCTACAAGCCCAACAGCCGCTATGACACATATAGGACGGTGAACAGCTGATGATCAATGTAAGGATACACCGCCGCCAAGGCGAGCATCTCGTCGCCGCTTGCGACAGCGGCCTCGAGGGCCGCGTGTTGCAGGAAGGCAAGATCAAGATGACCGTGCACAGCTCCTTCTACTGTGCCGAGGAAGTGGATGAGGCCACCCTCCGTAACCGTTTGGAGATGGCCACCGTCGCCAACCTCGTAGGCGAGAAGAGCGTGGGAGTGGCGATCGATATGGGACTGATCGAAATGGACTGTGTGATAATGATCGATGGCGTGCCCCACGCCCAGATGGCGAGACTGTGACCATGTTCTGCGTCAAGTGCGGTGTGGATGGGGAGACCTTCAAAGGCCGTTGCATGGACTGTTTCCTGGAGGGCAGGAAGCTGCTCCTCCTTCCCTCCTTCGTCGACATGGACCGTTGCACCGGTTGCGACGATTTCTACGTGGACAAGAAGTGGCGGACTGCCGCTCCGGATGTTGCTGCCGAGGATGCCGCCATAGCCTCCCTGAAAGCCATTGCTGAAGCGAGGATAACCTCCGTCGGTGCCCAGACCCGCGCCCAGGACGACAAGAACTATCTGGTCAAGATAGACGCCGACCTGGAGATCGACGGTCACGACGTCACCGCGGAGACGGAGACCGTGGTGCGTCTCAAGAACACCGTCTGCCACCGTTGCTCCCGTCAGCTCGGAAACTATTACGAAGCGATATTGCAGCTGCGCGGCAGCGGCAAGGACATGGAGAAGGACGTCCGCGACGCGATGATGAACCGCGTCCTCGACAAGGTCGAAGCGGCCGCCGTCAACAACCGTCAGATGTTCATCTCCAGGGTGGAGGAGATCCATGGTGGCTTGGACTTCTACATGTCATCGATGTCGCTGAGCAAGTCCACCGCCCGCGACCTGTCCCACGAGTTCGGAGCGATAGTGAAGGAATCATCCACCTTGGTGGGAAAGAAGGAAGGCGAGGACATGTACCGTCTCACGCACCTCGTACGTCTGCCACCCTACAAGCTGGGGGATGTGGTGGAGCATCAAGGAAGACCGTACCACCTGGTGCAGATAAACAAGCAGGGCGGTAAGCTGCTGTCGCTAAACGACTTCCTTATCACCAGCATCCGTCCCATGGAGATGCATTCCATCAAGGTCCTCGGCACCGACAACGACATCGCCGATGCCGTGGTCGTTGCGCGTTACGAGAATGAGATACAGGTCCTCAACCCCTTCACCTACGCCACCGTGACGCTGCGCGTACCGGAAGGCTACACGTCTGAAGAGACGGTGCGGGTGTTCAGCTTGGAAGGTGAACTCCTCCTCATCCCCTGAAGGCCAATCGCAGACCTTATCTTATGCGAGGGTGATGACCCGCCCATGATTATCCTGCCCGAGTCCTGGGAGGACGTGGTAGTCCGCCTGTTGAGGATGTCCGAGACCCGTCTTCCCGATGATGTCAGCTGGGCTTTGGAGGCCGCCGCCGCCTGGGAGGGCGGCGATATCGCCCGTTCGCAACTCGGCGCCATACTCGACAACTCATCCAAAGCCGAGTTCGTCTCCCGTCCCATGTGTCAGGACACCGGCCTGCCCGTGTTCTTCGTCAAGGGCAGGATCCCGGTCGACATCGAGGACAGCATCGCCGCTGGTGTGAGGAAGGCCACCAAGGACATCCCCCTGCGTCCCAATGCCGTCGACCCTTTGAGCCGCGAGAACAGTGGCGACAACGTCGGTAGCGGCGTCCTCGTTCACTACCGTCCCATGGACGTTCCCTATACTGAGATCACCGTCCTCCCCAAGGGAGCCGGTTCGGAGAACATGTCCCGCTTGGCCATGTTGACACCCTCCGATGGTGAGGACATCATCAAGGACTTCGTCGTCCGTACCGTGCTGCAGTCCGGCGGGAGGCCCTGTCCGCCCACCATCGTCGGCGTCGGCATCGGCGGTACTGCCGATGCTTGCATGGCACTCGCCAAAGAAGCGTTGCTGATGCCCCTGGACAGTCGCAACCCCGATGAACGCCTGCGTAAGATGGAAGAGGACCTGTTCATCAAACTGAACAGCAGCGGCCTCGGTCCTATGGGTCTAGGGGGCGACACCACCGTCCTCGGCGTCAGGATCAAGATGGCCAGCTGCCACACGGCCAGCATGCCGGTGGCGGTCAACCTCAACTGCTGGGCGGCGCGGCGTGCCACCGCCCGAATGCACATCGACGGTAGCGTCAGATACACACAGGGGGCCTTCGAATGAAACGCATCGACTCCCCGATGAGCGAGGCGGATGCCCGTTCGCTACGTGCCGGTGAAACGGTCTTCCTGACCGGCACCATCATCACCGCCCGTGACAAGGCCCACTTACGCGCTCTGAAGAAGAGCTCCGCCGGCGAGAAGGTGGATCTCATGGACGGTGCCACCGTCTACCATTGCGGCCCTATCATGCGTGAGGGTGATGGCTTCGAGGTCATCGCCGCCGGTCCTACCACGTCCGCAAGGATGAACATGCTCGCCCCCCGGGCGATACGTGAACTCGGCGTCCGGGCCATAATCGGCAAGGGCGGTATGTCCAAGGAGACGCACGACGCCTTGGTGGAGAACGGTGGCGTGTACCTTGCAGCCACCGGCGGCGCGGCCGTCACTCTTGCCGAGGGGATAAAGGACGTCACCGGCAGGGAGTGGGAGGATCTGGGGATGGCAGAGTCCGTCTGGTTCTTGAAAGTGAAGGATTTCGGCCCCTTGGTGGTGGCCATGGACGCTCACGGTCGCAGTCTTTACGAAGAAGTTGAACGTCGTGTGCGGGAGAATTCCGGCATCTGACCCTTCGCCGTTCCGACTGCGAAGATAACAACATTTAATAGTAAACAATCGTAAATAAGTCAGTGATGAGCAACGGCAGGGAGGCGATAGTTTCGGCGCTCGAACGTGAGCACCTGGACCGCATACCGGCGATGTACCAGTACCTCGCCGCTGGTCCGGGTCCGTTCAACGCCATCGGCTTGGAGATGCAGGAGTGCTATCACGACGCGGAGAAGTTCGCCCGCGCCACAGCCGCTGTGAGGAAGGCCTACGGATACGACAACATCATGGCCGGCTGGGGATGCATCCTCCTGGAGGCGCATGCGATGGGAACGGAGATCGAGTTCCCCCGCAGCAACGGTTATCCCCAAGGCACCAAACCGTTCCTCGCCGACCCG
>SKHQ01000053.1 GCA_007116915.1 Candidatus Methanomethylophilaceae archaeon | reverse complement strand
CTTTACTTAGCATGTACATGATACGGCCCTCTATCGGATGTTCTCTGGATTATTGAGCTCTTATTTAAAAGTTGAGGGTCACGCCCAAGAGGGTCCAGATAAAAAAATGATATAAAAAGAGGTTTGGTTGGGGCACATCAGATGATGTACAGTCCAGCAGTCACCAGGGTGACTGTGGACAGCAGCTTGACCAGCACGTGTATGGACGGTCCAGCGGTGTCCTTGAATGGGTCACCGACGGTGTCACCGACCACGGCGGCGGCATGGGCTGGTGAGCCCTTACCACCATGCTGGCCTTCCTCGATGTACTTCTTGGCGTTGTCCCAGGCTCCTCCTCCATTGTTGAAGAAGTTGGCCATAAGGATACCGACCATGGTTCCCACTATGATCAAAGCACCGACAGCCTGCGGTGCGATGTGGGTGTACTCCGGAGCAAATGTCTGCAATATGAAGACACATATCAGACCGAAGACCACGGGGAACAATATGGGCAGCAGACCGGGGACGACCATGGCCTTCAAGGCGCCCTTGGTGGCGATGTCCACGCACTCGCCATAACGGGGCTTCTCAGTGCCCTCCATTATGCCGGGGTACTCGCGGAATTGCCTGCGCACCTCGTTGATCATGTCGAAAGCCGCGACACCTACCGCCCTGATTGCCAGGGCAGAGAAGATGAACACCAGCATACCACCGATCAGACCACCGATGAAGATCATGGGGTTGCCGAGGCTGACATCGAATGTTGCCAGCAGGCTCTGCCCCGTCACATCAGCGACGATCTCGAAGTAAGCTGCGAACAGCAGGAAAGCTGCCAGACCGGCGGTGGCCATCGCATAGCCCTTCGTAAGGGCCTTGGTGGTGTTACCGGCAGAGTCCAGCTTGTCGGTCCTGATGCGGACGTCGGAATCCAGGTTGCTCATCTCCACTATGCCGCCAGCGTTGTCGGTTATGGGGCCGAATGTGTCCTCAGCAAGTATGAACGCGGAGGAGCAAAGCATGGCGATGGTGGCTATGGCTGTTCCGTACAGACCAAAGACGAAGAGGTCGGTAGCAGCGGTTAGACCGATGACATCGGCGCCGATGAACCAACCGACACCGAAGCTGCCGCCGAGGGCCGCGGATATGGCCAAGACGGGCAGGACGGTGGTCTCCAGTCCTATGGAGATACCGGATATGACGTTTGTCGCCGGGCCGGTCTCGGAGGCCTCAGCGATGTCACGCACGGGGCGGTAGCTACCAGCGGTGTAGTATTGGGTTATGTACACAATGACTATGCCGAGGATGACACCGATTATACCCAGAAGCAGGAAGTATATCCAAAGGTTAGGGTACAGGGCCAGGTCCAGCATCATATGCGAAATAAACACCAATGATACCAGTGACAATACTGCTGTCACCATGTAGCCACGGTTGAGTGTCGAGTAGAGGTTGGAGTCCTCGTCCTTCATTTTGACGGTCCAGATACCGATCAGGGAGGATATGAGACCGAAGGCCAGGAAGACCAGCGGGAACATTACCCACACAAGTTCATCGGGAGTGGAACCCATGACCTTGAAGACGGCGTAACCGATGATCATCGCACCGATGATCTCCGCGGCAGTGGACTCGAAAAGGTCCGCGCCACGACCTGCGCAGTCACCGACGTTGTCACCGACAAGGTCAGCGATGACGGCGGGGTTGCGGGGGTCATCCTCAGGTATACCGGCCTCAATCTTGCCCACCAAGTCTGCGCCGACATCGGCGGCCTTGGTGAATATCCCTCCACCCAGTTGGGCGAAGAGAGCGGCCATTGAGGCGCCGAAGGCATAACCGACGACGTGTTCGAGTGCAATCGCTATAGTCGCACCTTCCGCAAGGGCCTCGAAGACAATGAAGAGTGTGAATACACCCAACAGGCTGAGAGCCGCTACGGCAATACCGGAGATGGCACCTCCACGGAAGGAGACGTGGAACGCCTCCTTCAATGAGGTCCTGGCAGCGTCGGCGGTACGGATGTTGGAGTTAACGGCAACATACATGCCGATGAAACCGGAGAGAGCAGAGAAGCCCGCTCCGATCAGGAAGGCCAGAGCGACCTCCCAACCCAGACGGTCCACGCCGAACACATCGCCGGCCAAAATTATGATGGCGGCGACGATGACGCTGATTATGCCAATCGTCTTGTATTGTCGGGTAAGGTAAGCCATCGCACCATCTTTGATTGCCTCATAGATGGAGCGCATATCATCGTTACCGGTTCCACGGGAAAAGATATCCCGGTAGAACAGATAGCCGAAAGCGAGGGCTACCAGCCCCGAAAGGGGGACCATATATAGCATGTTGTCAAATAAGCTAATCATGGTTGAATTCCCCTAAAATTTCCGTTTAGGATACTAATAATGGTATATAGCATTTTTTGGCTGATTACCTGTCCAGACATCAAACTACAAAAGGACCCTCGAAAAGGGCGAGTATCCTACAGGCCTCCGGCAGCGACACCCCTTGAGGCAGATTATCGATAGCGGATCGGGACAATACGATGGTTCCGCCAGAATCCCTACTGCCTTGCCCCAGAGTCAATACGGGGTTGAGAACCTTGACCTCAATGACTTCGGCCAGGGTTTCCGCCCCCACGTCACAGCACAACGCCACAACAGTATCGGAGGCGTTGAGAGCGTCCATATCGGCCTTGGCCACAATGCGGTCCTGAAGACAGGAGGCGCTCACATTCTGCATCGACACCACATCCACACCGTCGTCCTTCAGCCTTTCTGCGAGTTTGAGCATGTTGTCCTCACCTGCGAGCCCGCATATCCGAGCACATGTACCGCAGGACCATAGGGCTACCTTCTCACCCTGCAGAGCATTGAGAAGTTGTGGATAATCCATTGATCGGTTGATGACCATCATTGCAAATCTTCCTGTTCTTTAATCCACAAGTCAATAAATATCTGTTACGCCTTCCAGGGAAGGATGTTCACGGTCGATGACCTGGTTCCCACTCTACTGGTCTACCTTCTCATAGCGTCTGTGATGGGTCTCTTTTTTCTTCTTAGGGTGAAGAAGGTGAACATCGACACCCGGAAGGTACTACACATACTGACGGGTAACTTCGTCTTCATCTGGTGGATGTATGACAGTCAACTTCCGATGCTGGTTTTCTTCGGCCTTCCGTTCATGATACTCCTTTACCTCTCCTCTCCCAAATCCAACAGTCTCCGGATGAGGTCCAACATGATAGGCCAAGTTTCCGCGGAAGGGCATTCCCTGGGACTCTTCTTCTACGCCACCACCATAACCGTGATGATACTGCTGTTCTTCGAGAACTTCGTGGCTGCGTCCATAGGTATCGTGGCCATGACATACGGTGACGGTTTCGGTAGCCTGGTGGGAAAACGTTTCGGAAAAACGCAGATATACAAAGGTAAGACTTTGGAGGGATCGGCTGCCGCCTTCACTGCCACATTCGTGATGACTATGGCGGTGCTGCTTTTCTATGATTTCCTGATCACCGGCGGGCATTACACGATATCCTCGATGTCGAGCCTGCCGTTCCTGCTGGTGGCCCTGATAGCGGGTCTGTTCATGGCGGTTGTCGAACTCTTCAGTCCTG
>SKHQ01000086.1 GCA_007116915.1 Candidatus Methanomethylophilaceae archaeon | reverse complement strand
CCTCCGCCAATCCCTGGTAGATTGCAGTGACGTTACTCTCATCCATGGTCCTGCCGCCGTAGACGTTGAGAAGCGCACTCTCCACGTTCTCAATCGAGATGGGCATCAAGGGGTTGCTCAAAGCCTCGCTCAAGGCAGTGAACTGATCGAGGCTCTCCCCCCACATCACCGTGGCGAGGTCGCTGTGCTGGGCCATACGCCTAAGCTTGCTCATGCCAACGGAAACCAATGCCTCCTCGTCGATAGCGGATATCAGAGCAAGAAGGGTCTCGCAGATCAACTGATCTATCGCCCCGAAGGCGGCCTTGGCGGGCATGGATGGGGCGATCTCTATCAAGTGTTGATTGTCGATCAGAATGACGATGTCGGAATTCTTCCTGAGGTTCTTGATGTGCTTGAACGCATGCTTCCTGCGTTTCTTCTCGAAGTTGAACGGCAGGGTGGCCAATGATATGATGAAGACATCCTTCTCCTTGGCGGTGCGGGCGATTACCGGTGTGGCCCCGGTGCCGGTGCCGCCGCCGAGTCCGCATACCAGGAACAGCAGTTCAGCGTCCTCGACAGCCTGCTGTATCGCCTTCCGCGAACTCATGGCGCAATCCTTTCCCAGACGTATGTTGCCCCTTGCGCCCTCATCGGCGAACTTGGAGCCGATGAGCAGTCGCTTCTCAGCGTACGTTCTAGTCAAGGATTTCTTGTCGGTGTTCACCGCCACCGTCCTAATGTCGCCGTCGGTGATCTGGCTCAAGCGGTTGACCGCATTGCAGCCTCCTCCTCCGACGCCGACCACAAGAACATTCTGTGCTGTCGGATGCTCCGCTGGACCCTGTCTCCTTCGTCCGAGAAGGCCCGCCAACACCATGTCGACTACTCCGTCTCCTGCATCGGTAGTTGGACACGCATCCTGGTGTACTCACGGACAGCGTTGCGTATCGCATCGTCCAAGGACACCGAGTCCCCATCCTTCACCAAGGACTCCAGCTCTATCACCTTGGTCCTGGGTAACTCCACGGTGACCTTGCGGATATGCTCCGGCGCATCGCTGTCGTATAGCAGGTCATCTATCGCCCTGCGGATGACATCCGATATGCTGGAGTACATCCCCTGGTCCACCATGGACTGCAGCATCTCAACCTTCTCCATCGGCAGCCTGATGGTTATCCTCTCACTTCCGGACATTTCATATTCTCCTTACCGTCCGACCTCTGTCTGACATAATAAGGAGCAATGGGATATATAAGGGTTTGATTATCCCGCTAATCATATCGGGAAGTGGCAAGTGTCATAAACCACCGCCTTTCCGAAACCTTTAAAATGAGAATGCTTTTTAGTGACTAAACCCTTGGCATCATTCCAGTGCTAACAAGAATATAAAGTCTATAGCACCTGGACGATTGCCAGACTCCTTCGTTGTGAAGGAAGGAATAGTGAACTGCATGGGCGTGGAGAGCAAAGCCTGGGAGATACAGGGGGAGATCGAGTCCCGCGTACGCAAACTCGGCAAGGGCAAGTACGGCCGAGTCTTGAAGATGGCGCGCAAACCCACTGCTGAAGAGTACAAGAAGATACTGCAGATCACCGCCCTTGGGATATTCATATTGGGCCTGGTGGGATTCACCATCATGTGGCTTATGACCTATTTCCCCAAGATGTTCTAGACGAGGAATGATGTCAATGACAGACAACATATTCGGTAGCGGCCTGAGGATGGGGGGCGACGTCGAGGAGAGGCAGGTCCCCGCCGGAGGCATCAACACCTGGGACTTCCAGGTTCAGACGGATTCAAGGGAGGACGTCCAGTTCTCGTTCGTTGTCACCACCGGCCCGGACTCCGAGGATGCTCCGGAGTGGAATGTGGTGCTTTACGATTCGATGGGGGAGCTGTGGAGCGACTCGCAGACCCGGAGGGAGTTCTCCCTGGAGATCGAGGGCCCGAAGGCCAAGGCCTTCAAGCTCGAGGTCACCGCCCCCAAGGGGGCAAGGTACGGCGACACGGTCAGCGTGACCGTTAACGTCTCGTCACCGTCGGGGAGTGACTCCATCACTTTCGATGCGGTCGCCAGGCAGTCTATACTTGCGTTGAAGACGCAGATGGACCAGGAGAAGAGCGTGGCGGACAGTTTGTCCTCCAAGGCTAAACTGGGCGAGGAGGACATCTTCGCCATATTGAGCCCCACCAACCTCCGGGGTTACGTTCTTGTTGAGGGGATGAACACCGACCGTCTGCGGGAGAAATCACGCGACATAAGGAAGGCGCGTTCCTTCGTGGACGGAGAGACCTCCTTGGAGGAGATAGACCACTACCTCACTCCTTTGTCGACTGTCGTCGGCATCATGGAGGGCGACCTGGTGGAGCTCGTTGCCGGACCGTTCAAGGGTGAGAAGGCTCGTGTTCAGCAGATCGACGAGGGCAAGGAGGAGATCACCGTGGAGCTGGTGGAGGCGATGGTGCCGATACCGGTCACGGTGAGAGGGGACCACGTCAGAGTTATCGAGAAGGAGAGATGAAATCACATGGCAGACATCGTTGAGGCATTGGTGGACGGAGGGAAGGCTTCCGCAGGTCCCCCGCTCGGTCCCGCTCTGGGACCGAAGGGAGTGAACATCGGTCAGGTCATCGCCGCCATCAACGAGAAGACGAAGGCGTTCACCGGCATGAAGGTGCCAGTGAAGGTCATAATCGATGAGAAGAAGAACTTTGAGATCAAGGTCGGCACGCCGCCGACCACCGCCCTGATAAAATCGGAGCTGGGCCTGAAGAGCGGCTCCTCCAACACCAGGACGGACAAGGTCGGGAACCTGACTCTGGATCTGGCGAAGAAGATCGCCGATATGAAGCAGGACGACCTCATCGGCGCCGACCTCAAGGCCCGCGTGATGGAGATCAGCGGAACCTGCGTCTCCATGGGCATAACCATCGACGGCAAGGAGCCGAAGAAGTTCCAGAAGGCGGTCAAGGCCGGCGAGTACGACGACCAGTTCTGAACTTAAACCATTTCACAAAAACAATTTATTTTCTCGAGAACCACTCCACTGTCTTCTCAAGTCCGCTTTCAAGGCTGTGCTGTAACTCAAATCCAAGATTTTCCTTTGCCTTTTCAATATCAGCAACGGAATGCTTTATATCTCCAGGCCTCGCGTCCTTGAACACTGGTTTCAGGTCTTTTCCGAATATCCCGTTAACGATGTCCGCTAGTTCCAAAAGACTGACCTCGCGACCTCCAGCTATGTTGTAAACCCCCTCCGAGTTTGATTTCATAGCTTTTATGTTCGCCCGTGCGACATCCTTGACGTAAGCGAAATCCCTGGTCTGAAGGCCGTCCCCAAATATCATAGGTGGCACATCGTTCATCACAGCGTTGATAAACTTCGGAATGACGGCTGCATACTCTGATTTGGGGTCCTGTTTCGGCCCGTAGACGTTGAAATATCTTAGACAAATGGTGCTAAGGCCATAGAGCTTGGTGAAAAGGTCGCAATACAACTCACCTGTTAATTTATTCAATGCGTATGGTGTCGAAGGTTCCGGTTGCATATCCTCCCTTTTAGGTAGAACCTTGGAATTCCCATATACTGCGGATGAGGATGCGAATACGAATTTTTTGACTTTACAATCCCTAGCTGCAACAAGAGCTGTCAGAGTGCCATCGATGTTCGCAAGGTTGGATGATATCGGGTCATCTATTGATTTAGGCACCGAAGGAAGGGCTGCCTGATGTAT
>SKHQ01000098.1 GCA_007116915.1 Candidatus Methanomethylophilaceae archaeon | reverse complement strand
TTATAATAACAAAAACGGGTATCCACGTTGCCGAGGGCTCGTGGTCTAGGGGTTATGACGTCGCCTTGACATGGCGGAGGTCGCCGGTTCAAATCCGGCCGAGCCCACCATCAACCTACTTCCATCCTTTCTATCATAGACCGATTGTGACGCAATTGATTATCATTCATTAAGCACATCCACTTGACGGCCAAGGCCGGAAAAATAGGGTTGTTTCTTATGGATGTTCATAAGGAGGCGGTGAATAGGCTTCTGCGCCACCGTTGGGCGATATTCGCCATACTGGCCATAGCGTATTTCCTCGTATATTTCCATCGAACATCGACCTCGGTGGTGGGGTCCGACATCGGAGCCACCTTCGGAGTGGGGGCGACATCTATCGCCCTCCTTGGCTCCTCGTATTTCTTCGTATACACCGTGATGCAACTACCCAGCGGCATACTGGCAGACCGCTGGGGTCCGCGGAACACGGTTTCCCTCTTCCTGATTATCGCTGCCATCGGTTCCTTGATAACCGCCATCGCACCCTCTTTCGAGGTTGTGCTGGCGGGAAGGATACTGACCAGTGTTGGTGTGGCCATGGTCTACATACCCACCATGCGCATACTGGCAATGTGGTTCCGATCCGATGAGTTCGCCTCTCTCAGCGGTGTGCTTCTCGCCGTCGGCAACGCCGGCGCCATAGTGGCGGCAACGCCGTTGGCGGTGATGACCGCATCCTATGGATGGCAGAACGTCTATCTGATCTTGGCATTGCTCACCGCCACCCTCCCGGTCCTATGCTACTTGATAGTCGTTGACCGTCCGTCTAAGCGAGGACTTCCGGACATACAGACGATCGAGAGGAGGGAAAGCGGCGTCACCGACCCTGCCCCTGCCTTGGAGACGTTCACCGTTATGGAGGGCGTTAAAACGGCATTCCAGGGGGGAAGGAAGTTCTGGCCTCTGGCCGTATGGTTCTTCATCATCTATGGGACGGTGATGATGTACCAGGGCCTGCAGATGGGCCCCTATTATCGCAACATATACGGAATGGAGGACTACAGCCTGATGATAACCATGGTGGGAGTGGGGATCATCGCCGGATCACCGGTATCGGGCCTTCTTTCCGATAAGATATTGAAGTCCAGACGCAAGGTGCTCATCATAGGGACGCTACTGTACACCGCCGTATGGTTGGTACTCTGGCTCACCGCAGGACAGTTTGATAGTATCATGATTCAAGCGACTATCAACTTCACCTTCGGATTCTTCGGGGGATGGTTCATTGTGGCCTTTGCCCAGATCAAGGAGATGTTCCCGCTGGCCATCGTTGGTACGGTGACCGCCTCCCTGAACATATTCCCATTCGCCGGCGGGGCCTTGTTCCAAGTGGCATCCGGCCTCGTTGTCACCTCTGGTACCGAGCTCTCGGAGTTCAAGACACTGTGGTTCTTCGCCTTCCTCTGCATGCTGGTGGCCTGTGTTGCGGCGTATCTGACGGTGGAGAGGGAACGTTAATCGAAAAGAGTTGCCACGTCACCTGACATGGGCATGAAATGGTTGGATGGACAGTTTTATATGTCCCGAGGTTCAACATTACTTTTATTCTAAAGGAGGGTTAATTACGAAAAAAATTACTACTAATAACGGCGCGCCGGTGGATAATGACCTGAACAGCGTCACCGCCGGTCTGCCGGGACCAGTACTGATACAGGACGTGCATCTCGTGGAGAAGCTCGCCCATTTCAACCGCGAAAGGATACCGGAGAGGGTTGTGCATGCCAAGGGAGCCGGAGCCGGTGGATACTTCGAGGTCACCAAGGACGTCTCCAAATGGACCAAGGCCAAGTTCCTGTCCGAGGTGGGAAAGAAAACAGAGGTTCTGGTTCGATTCTCGACCGTGGGCGGCGAGAAGGGTTCCGCCGATGCTGAGAGGGATCCCCGCGGATTTGCCGTCAAGTTCTACACCGAGGACGGCAACTACGACCTGGTGGGCAACAACACCCCGGTGTTCTTCATCCGTGACCCGTTGAAGTTCCCGGACTTCATACACACCCAGAAGAGGAAACCGGGTAGCAACCTGAAGGATGCGGACATGTTCTGGGACTTCCTTTCCCTCACGCCGGAATCAGTACATCAGGTGACCGTTCTCTTCTCTGACCGTGGAACGCCCCGCACCTACCGTAACATGAACGGCTACGGCAGCCATACCTACAAATGGTACAACGATGCCGGTGAGCATTTCTACGTCAAATACCACTTCAAGACCGACCAGGGCGTTGAGAACTTCACCATGGAGGAGGCAGAGGTCATGAAAGGCAAGGACCCTGACAACGCCACCCGGGACCTGCATGAGGCCATCGCCCGTGGTGACCCTCCTTCCTGGACGTTGCAGGTGCAGATAATGACTCCCGAGGAGGCCGAGGAATATCGTTTCGACCCCTTCGACGTCACCAAGGTCTGGCCCCATGGAGACTATCCGGTGATGGACATCGGCCGGATGGTACTCGATCGCAACCCCAGCAATTACTTCGCTGAAATCGAGCAGGCGGCATTCGCACCCAGCAATTTCGTGCCCGGTATAGCCGCCTCACCGGACAAGATGCTGCAAGGCAGGCTCTTCGCCTACCCCGATGCCCACCGTTACCGTCTGGGTGCCAACTACACCCAGCTGCCGGTGAACTCGCCCAAGGCGGCGAAGATGGATAACTACCAGCGGGACGGTCCGATGCGTTTCGACGGCAACCTCGGCGACGGCCCCAACTACTGGCCCAACAGCTTCGGCGGTCCGGAGCCGGTGCCCGGCAGCGGTGAGCCGATGTTCAACGTATCCGGCAAAGCGGGCAGACAGCCCTACGTCCACCCCAACGACGACCACGTCCAGGCCGGTGACCTTTACCGTAAGGCGATGAATGACCAGGACCGTACGAATCTGGTGAAGAACATCGTCGCCCATCTCGGCAACGCCCGTAAGGACATCCAGATACGTCAGGTCAAGATATTCCTCTTGGCGGATAAGGAGTACGGTGGCCGTATCGCCGAGGGACTTGGACTCAGCGCCTCGGACCTGGCGTGAGTATTGCACAAACCTCTTCCTTTTTTATACCCTCTTGAGACCGTGATGGATGGCGGCCCTCTTGGCATCCCGGTACTCCTCAGGACGGATGCGGCGCTTGAGCGCCAGATGGGCGGAGTCCTTGGAATCGACCACCTTATGACAGGGCCGGTACTGGTCCATGATGTTCACGTAGCTATTTCGGGAAAGTTCCTCGGCTATGAAGGTCATGACACCTTCGCTACCCGCCAACCTTTCCGGTAGCACCAGGTGCCTGATTATCATACCACGGATAGCGACTCCGCCTTCCAAGACCAGGTCGCCAACCTGACGATGCATCTCCCTCAGGGCGGAACGCATCACAGCCGGGTAGTCGTTGACATGCGACAACCTCGCAGCCACCTCGGGATCGTCGTATTTGGCATCAGGCATGTAGATATCCACCACGCCGTCCAGCAGTCGCAACGCCTCCACACGGTCGTATCCGCCGCTGTTGTATACCAACGGCAGTCTCAAACCCTTACTTACGGCCAGATCCAAGGCCTCCAGTATCTGAGGTATGACATGGGAGGGCGTGACCAGATTGATGTTGTGGCAGCCCATGCGTTGCAGGTCGATCATCATACCCGCCAGACGTTCGGCGTCAACCTCTATCCCTTCCCGACCCTGGCTGATATCATGATTCTGGCAATAGTCACAGTGCATGTTGCAACCGCCAAAGAAAATCGTGCCCGAACCGTTACTTCCCACCAGAGGAGCCTCCTCGCCGAGATGGGGGCCGTAACTACAGACAACGGCTTTTCTACCGATACCGCAGGCCCCTCTCCGGTCATGGATACGGTCGACACCGCAAAGCCGAGGACAGCAACGGCAGTCGGCGAGACGGGACACCGCCGTAGACGCTCTCGCAGAGAGCTCCCCGCTTTGATGCAGAGAAAGGTACGACGGTCCGCTCATCGGGTAAAAATGAATGCTTGACGTTAAAGGTGTTGTCATCACCGCCTCCTCAGACGGTCTGAAGAATCGTTTTAAACCTGAATTCATTACACCGCTCTAGGCGACTGTAGTCTAGCGGTTAGGACCGGGGCTTCCCAAGCCTCTAACCCGGGTTCAAATCCCGGCAGTCGCACCATTCCTTTTCTTCTTCGCCGCCTGGAAACGTCCTCTCGATTTCCTCAAACATGAAATATCATGGACAACGGTACGAGTAAATACGTCAACGGACGCAGAGGATGCGATTATGGAACTGGAGTTTTTACAGACGAACATACCGTTGCTGGGAATGACGTGGTTGCACCTTCTGTCCTCGTTCTTGCTGCTTGTTGTCGGTATCGTGGCGGCCAAGATTGTGGTCAGATATTTCCATAAAGGCCTTTCCCGGAGCAGCCTTCCAGAACTGGTGGTTGAGTTCCTGGGTCGTTTCCTCAACGTGCTGTTGTATGTGGCGGTGTTCCTGGCCTTCGTGTCTTCTCTCGGCGTCCAGGTGGACTCGGTGGTCCTCGGCCTCTCCGCGGTCATCGGTCTGATCCTGGGATTCGGGATGCAGGACACCCTCACCAACTTCTCCAGCGGCATTTGGATCGCTGCGCTCAGACCTTTGGACAAAGGGGAGTTCGTCTCCGTAGGTGGATACAGCGGCACTGTGAACGCTGTCGGTATAATGGCCACTGAGCTGCTCACCATTGACAATCAACTGATAACCATACCCAACAAGCTGGTGTGGAACAACTCCATAGTCAACAACACCCGGATGCCAACCCGCAGGGCTTCGGTGGACGTCGGCATATCGTACAAGTCAGACCTCGACAAGGCCATCACGGTTGCGATGGACCTCATGAAGGCTCACCCCAAGATCCTGGAGGAGCCGTCTCCAACGGTCGTGGTTCTGGGCCTCGGCGAATCCTCGGTCGACCTTCAGCTGCGTGCTTGGACTATGAACGCAGACCTGTGGAGCGTCAAATGGGACCTTACCGGAGGCATATTCAATGCCTTCAGGGAAAACGACATAGAGATACCCTATCCGCAGAGGGTCATCCATATGGCCAAGGAATGAGCCCTGCCGTGTACAAGCGTTCTCATTCAGCACGGTCGCTGATTGAGCATACCTAACCTTTTATGGTGCAAGAGCGTATGTTGAAGCGCTGGTTGACATCATGATAGAGGTAGATGGTTCCAGAGGAGAGGGGGGTGGGCAGATCGTGCGTACCTCCATCGCCCTGGCCGCTCTCACCGGTAAGGAGGTCAAACTCAGCAATATTCGTGAGAACCGCCCCACCCAGGGCCTTTCCCGTCAGCATTGCACCGCCATACAAGCGGTGGCCGCTATGAACGATTCCTGGGTGGACGGCAACGTTCCCGGATCGCGGGAATTGGTATTCCGTCCCGGTTTTGCCGGAGAAGGGGACGTGTCCCTTGACGTCGGCAGCGCCGGTAGTATCAGCCTTGTGTTGCAGGCCATGTTGTTATGTGCCCAATCACACGACTCCAAGGTCACCATGCACATCAGGGGCGGCACCAATGTGAAATGGGCACCACCGATCGACTTCTATCCACAGGTGCTTTTCCCATTGCTTTCCAAGATGGGGATTGAGGCGGAGATGGATATACTCAGCCGCGGTTTCTATCCTCAGGGTCAAGGTCATGTACGAGTGACTATCGAACCCGCCAAAACTATCAAACCATTACGCATCGATGAGTTGGAGGAGATGGTAGAAGTCAATGCGGTGAGCTACTGCCAGAACCTCCCACCACGCATAGTGGACGAAATGGCATGGTCCTGTCAGGAGATGCTGTCCGACATCGCCGTCCTAAACGTGGAGAGGGACATCCGTCAAGGCGGCTCCACCGGGGCGGGGATATCCCTGGTGGCCGTGCATCGCAACGGCATGGTCGGCGCCAGTGCCCTCGGCTCACGGGGAAACCCTGCCCGTCTGGTCGGTGAGGAGGCCGCCAAGGACCTGATAGTGGAGTTGGATGGAGGAGGTACATTGGACGTACATGCCGCCGACCAGCTGGTCCCATATATGGCGTTGGCGGACGGCGGTAGCGTCTTCAGAGTGTGGCGTATAAGCAAGCACCTGCTGAGCCAGATGGACCTGCTGGAGACCTTCCTCGATGTCAAGTTCCATATCAGCCGTCTCACGAAAGGGTACCGTATTGAAGTGGAACCGGGAGGCAATGAATGAATCCCAGAGTTATCGTGAACTGCGCCATGAGCGCCGATGGTAAGATAGCGGGCTGCGACCGCCGGCAGACCAGGATATCCACTCCTGAGGACATGGAGAGGGTCAAAGCACTGCGCCGGTCGGTGGATGCGATAATGGTCGGAGTGGGTACCGTCCTTGCTGACGACCCCCATCTGACCGTCAAAGGCCGGGGATTGGATGAGAATCCGGTGCGCGTGGTCATCGATTCCCGAGGAAGGACCCCGGATTCAGCCCAGGTACTCGATGGCCGGGCACGCACCTTGATATTCCATGGCGAAGGATGCGACCGTCAATGGAAGGATGCGGAATCATTCGTCTGCGGACCTGACCGTGTCGACCTGCGACGGATGCTGGATATCCTTGCTGAAAAGGGGATCGCGACACTCATGGTGGAAGGAGGGGGCGAATTGATTGCATCCCTGTTCGACGAGGATCTGGTGGACGAGTACAATGTCTTCGTCGGTCCGATGATAATCGGCGGCCGCAGTTCCCCTACGCCCGCCGATGGCGAAGGTCGCGAGGGCAAGGACGCCATACGTCTGCGCTTCGCCGGTATGGAGGTCCTGGGCGAGGGTGTCCTCCTTAGGTATCTACGCATTTGAGCATTGATTCGAACATTTTATGTACAAATGTATCATAGGAGCGTTGAGTCCTATGTTCAAGGAATCCATCTTCAGCGGAGTCTATGCCTCGCTGGTGACGCCCTTCGACGCCGATGAGGGCGTCGATGAGTCCACCCTACGCAACCTGATCTCACGGATGGTCGGTCAGGTGGACGGACTGGTGGTCTGCGGAGCCGAGGGGGAGTTCGAGTATCTCTCCGACACCGAAAGGCGCAGGGTAATCACCATCGCCGTGGACGAGGTGGCGGGCAGAGTGCCGCTGATAATCGGCACCGGCTCGGCCAGTACCCGCCTTGCTTGTCAACTCTCGGCTTTTGCTGAAGAGGCGGGGGCGGATGCGGTAATCGTATCCACACCCTATTTCCTGTTCCCTTCTGACAAGGGCTATCATCAACACTTCCTCGAAGTGTCACATTCCACATCATTGCCGATAATCGTCTACAATCCCATGGAGAGCTGCATAGGCCGCATACCCCGTAAAGTCCTGGAGGACCTGTCCTACGTGGAGAACGTGGTGGCATTAGCGGACTCCTCCGGCGACATGCCCTACCTGATGGAGGTGATCGAGAAGGTCAAGGACAGGATGGATGTCCTGGTGAGTAACGAGGAGACCGTCTATCCTTCCCTGTGCGTGGGATGCTCAGGCATGATACTGGGTAGCGCCCAGGTATATCCATCACTATGGATGGAGATGTTCAAGGCCTTCACCGAGGGTGACGACGATCAATCACGCATCCTCCAAGCCCGGGTGCAGAAGCTCTCCCGACTGTTCATGAGACATGGTCTGGCGGTGCCCTTGAAGGCGGCACTGAAGATGATCGGTGAACCGGTAGGGAAGGCCCGGGGCCCTTTGAAGGAAGGCGGTTCGCTGCTCCATGAGGACCGGGAGGAGATCAAGGTCGAACTGGAGAGGATAGGCTTGTTGGAGAGGGTCGGTGTGTCAAGGACGGAATACGACACCCCCCTGACAGAAAGTTTCAAGGACATCGGCATCAGCGCTGACGACCTGCGGGATGATGGTGTGATTCTATCAACGGCATCCCACGGCAGCGGCGAGGAGAAGGCGGTCATCGATCTCGCCCTGGGCCGTAAGGATGGTCTCCTCGGTGACGTGTTCGCATCCCAGCTTGTCTATCTCAATCACGGCAAGGAATCGTTGCCCATTGTCTTGGAGCCGAACCTCGCCACCCTGCCGCCCTGTATGATAATACCGGTCATGGAACTGCGTAGCATGCGCCAGGCCAACATGGTCTACGGTCCGGCGCAAGGGGCGATAGCCAAGGCAATCGCCGACCTCTGTGCCGACGGCAGGATTCCACAGAAAGTCATGGACGAGTACATCATGCTGGCAAGGGTGTTCATGGACCCCAACGCCCTCGACCGTTCCTCGATATACGTCAACTTCCATCAGGCTACCCTCCAGGCCATGGAGGCATTGCTCAAGGAGGTGACACAATGAAGAGTGGTGATCTGCAAGGAGTCTTCACACCGCTGGTCACACCTTTCGATGAGCGTCTGAAGGTCGACGAGCAAAGATTGCGGGGGCATGTGCGGTGGCTCATGGGCCGTGTCGACGGTCTGGTCTGCACATCGGACGTCGGTGAGTTCGTGCAACTGACCGAGACGGAGAGGATCGAAGTCTGGAAGATGGTCATAGAAGAGGCGGATGGTAAGGTTCCGGTGATCGTTGGAAGCGGGTCATCGAGCACCAAGGTCTCCAAGGAGCTCACCCAAAAGGCGGCTGAGCTCGGTGCCGATGCCGCTCTTGTGGTCGACCCCTATTTCTACCGCAGCAGCGGCAAGGAGCGCTACGAGCACTTCCAGGCTTTGGACTCCCTTGACGTCCCGTTGATCAACCACAACGTCTGCCGCTACACCGGTGCCGAGAGGGAATGGTGGACCACCGAGGGCATAGCCGCTTTGGAAAATGTCATAGGCATCCTCGATGCCACCGGCGACATGGCCTACACCGCCGCCCTGAACGAGAAGGTGGAAGACGCCACTATCATCGCCGGTAAGGATGAGGTGGCGGCCATGGCCTTGGCACAAGGATGCAAAGCGGCTGTCCTGCCTACCGCCAACTTCATACCCGACCTGTGGTCCGGGATATACAGGGCCATCGTCAGCAACGACCTAAACTCCGCCCTCTCCCTGCAGATGAGGATCCAGAAGATATGCCGCATATCCCACACCTGTCCCCACCATGTGGCCAAGGCCGCCTTATGGATGATGGGCCGGGACATGGGAAGGCCGGCGCCTCCGGCACTGCCCGGTGATAACTTCCTACACGAGGACTGGGAGGAACTCCGCCATCAGTTGGCAGGCCTGGGCCTGCTTACTGCCAAAGACATCCGCATGACCATCGGCGATGATTCCTGGAACAGTACCGTCGCATCCATACCCCATACCCCTGATACGGTCGACCTGCGGATGCTCATCGGAGAGGCCTATTCCGGCCCATCGGCGCATGAGGCGGCCCATGTGGACCTGCTGATAGGCGCCGACGACGGACCGGTGGGAAGGGCATACGAAGCATCATTGGTCAATGACAAGGAAGGCCGGGTCAAGGAGGTCATGGTCACCCCGCATTGTATGGTCGTACCCACTGTGACACCGAGGACGGCAAAACAGAAGAGGCATATGGAATTGGCATCCGCCGGTGTCATCCAGGCGGTGGAGGAGGCGGTCGAGGACGGCTTCCTGCCCCCTGCCATGCTGGACCGTGTACACCTGATAGCCAATGTCTTCGTGCATCCCGCCGCCGCCAACGAGAGGCGCATCCGGGTGAACAACTACAAGGCCATGCGCAACGCCATAAGGAGGGCGGTGGAGGGAAGACCTCACGCCGAAGAATTGGTGTGGCTGAAGGATTCTGTAAGACACCCGACCCGCTACACGCCTTAGTAGATGGGCTCGATGATGAACTTGCAGTAATTGTAGGCGATACCGAAGCACTCGTTCTCCGTGATACGGAACCGACGGCCGGTCTTATCCTCGAGAACGGACTTGAAGACGCCCTCGTGGAACATGCACAGCTTGTTCCCGGTCTCGGCATTGGTCTCGTAATCATCGCGGATTATGATCGTCAAAGGCACGAAGGTGTACACGCAAACCTCACCGAGGTCGTGCATCTCATAGAATTCCTGTAACTCTGAGACTATGTCCTCCACTGTGGTGGACTCCACCCGCGTGGATATGGCCTTACCGACCTCGCTGCCGACCTCGTACATCGCCGGATCTATGGCCAGTCCAATGGCTTCCAGACCTATGAGGAGAGCGCGCATCAATCCTTTCAGGAACGACGAAGGCGTACCGGAGGAGTCGAGGATGGTCTGATGCATGTACTTCATCATCTCATCCGAAGGATTGGTGGACTTGGCAACCGGTTTGGATGACAGGAAGAATATCTTGCGACGATTGTCGGTGGGATCGTCCCGGGACGTGACCAGCTTCTCCTTGACCATCTTGTCCAAATGCACGGATAGGGTCGATTGCGCCTTGCCGGTTATGTTAGCTATATCCGTCAGGGAAAGGTCCTTGACCTGCAGTTCAGCGAGAATTCTCTGCCGTACCGGGTTGCATATCTGTTTCAAACCGGAGCTGGTTGAGTATATATCGAATGCAGGGTCGTCCATGAGAGCAGGGGCCCATCGGGATAATTCCTAATTAAACTTCCCGTTTAAATTCTCAGGCAATGCCATCACCTTAATCTATATTCGGGATTATTGTCTCATCAGGAAATGGCATGAGGTTCAAGGACAACGGAGCGGAACGGGATATCAGAGCCCTATGGTTCGAGGACGGTGAACTGGTCATGATGGACCAACGGCTGTTGCCCAGGGACGTCATCTTCATCCGTTACAACGATCATAAAGAAGTGGCCGATGCCATAAGGGACATGGTCACCCGCGGCGCCCCTTCCATCGGCGCTGCAGCCGCCTATGGGATGGCCCTGGCAGCATTGAATGGTGCCGATCTGGCCGAAGCTGCCACAGTTATAAAGGCTGCGAGACCGACCGCCAACGACCTGTTCTACGCCGTGGACCATATGATAGGAAGGATCTCAGCCGGTGATGATCCGCTAAAGTCTGCGGATTCCTATGTGTCAGCTATCGTCGACAATTGCATGGCGATAGGCATGCACGGTGCACCGTTGATAAAGGACGGCTACACGGTGATGACACATTGTAACGCCGGAGCATTGGCCACGGTTGACGTGGGTACCGCTCTGGCCCCCATACGCGTGGCATGGTCCGAAGGACGGAGGTTCAAGGTCCTGGCATCAGAGACCCGGCCTCGTCTACAGGGACTCCAGCTGACTGCGTGGGAGCTTATCCACGAAGGGATAGATCATGCGGTAATCGTTGACGGCGCCTCGGGGCATTTCATGCGCCGCGGTGTGGACATGGTCATAGTAGGCGCGGATCGGATCGTTGCCAACGGTGATTTCGCCAACAAGGTGGGCACCTACGAGAAGGCGGTCATCGCCAAGGAGTTGGGTATTCCGTTCTACGTAGCCGCACCCGTCTCGACGTTTGACTTCGATACTGCCAGCGGCGACGACATCATCATCGAGGAACGTGATTCTGAAGAGATCACCCGTATAGGCGGTGAGGATGTGGCGCCCGTTGGAGTCCAGGTACTGAACCCCGCCTTCGACGTCACCCCCTTCCGCTATGTCACTGCTTACATAACCGAGAAGGGCATACTCACCGCAAAGGACATCGACGCCATGAGGAGTGAATAAGATGGATGAACGTGGATACCGGGATGAATTGGCGAGCATCTGCAAAATACTCTATGACCGTGGCCTGACATTCTCCTCGGGCGGGAACATGAGTGTGCGGGTGGATCCAGAACACATAGTGATAACCCCTTCCGGCAGGAACAAGGGCATGCTGCGCGGAGAGGACATGATCAAGGTCAACCTCGATGGCGAGGTGGTCGGCGAGGGTAAGCCTTCCATTGAAGTGGGGATGCATCTCATCTACTACCGCATGCGCGATGATGTCGGAGCCATCGTCCATTGCCACCCTCCCTACTGCACATCATTGGCCATAATGGGAGAGAGGCTCAAGAGCAATCTCACCCCCGAAGGGGCTGTGCTTCTAGGAGAGGTGCCCATCGCACCCTATGGGACTCCGGGGACCACCCGTTTGGTGGACTCGGTACGTGAACATGTTTTCAGCGATTGCCTCATAATGGAGAGGCATGGAGCGCTGGCGGTGGGTTCCGATCTCATATCGGCCTTCAACCGCATGGAGGAGTTGGAGTTCCATGCCCGTCTGCAGTTCATAGTCGGCGACCGGGCGCGGGAGTTCGATGCCGAAGAGATAGAGAAGATCAAGCAGGGATGACCATGGCGCAATACTTAGTCACCAAATGGTTCGGTTGTTTCCTCTGCGATGGGACGAAGATAATCGATAGCCGTGTGTTCCCTCCTGAGGCCGAGGCCATCTCGCAGCGATTGGCCAAGGTCCAACGCGGCGAGGTACTCGCCGAAGAGAAGGACCTCGTCGGCGACAAGAGGGTCCGTGTCAGCGAGCAACGCCAGTCGCCTCTCGGCAAACCGGGGATGTTCGACTCGTCGTTCATCGTCCCCGATGCGACGACCCACGGACGCGAACTCATGCATGAGGTGATGGTCGGCCTAGGAAGGTTGCGCACCAGCGAGCCTTTGGCCAAAGACCGTAACCTGGTACAGGCCATACGCGGACTGGACGATCTTATCGAGACGTCGAACCTCATGAACGAGAGATTGCATGAATGGTACGGCCTGCATTTCCCCGAGTTGGCGGACCACGCCCGTGAGCGGAGGTACGCGTCCCTGATCGCTGAGCACGGCGAGAGGGACGGCATAATGAAGGAGCTGTCCCTGGACTTCGAATCCATGGGGGCTGATATGGACTCCGAGGATATCGAGAGCATACGCGGTATGGCGGAGGGATTGGTGCAGATGTATGAGCGCCGGGCGGTGCTCGAGGAATACATCGCCGGCAACATAGAGCCGATCGCGCCCAACATGTGCGCTCTTCTAGGTCCGAACCTGGCGGCCAGGATGATATCGTTGGCCGGGGGTTTGCAGAGGTTGGCATCACTGCCGGCATCAACACTACAGCTTTTGGGCGCGGAGAAGGCGATGTTCCGCCATCTGCGGGAGAAGAAGAAGCCACCGAAACACGGCATCATCTATCAGCATCCCTCCGTCCACCGTTCACCCTATTGGCAGCGAGGCAACATATCGCGGGCGCTGGCGGCCAAGGCCGTTATCGCCGCCCGTGTCGACCAATACGGAGGTGAGTACCGTGGCGATGAACTGGTGGAGCAGTTCAACTCCCGCGTGGATGATATCCGTAAGAGATATCCGCAGCCCCCGAAGAAGGAGAAAACGGCCAAAGGGCCAAGACGCCGCCAGAGACGGCGTTGAGTATGCTGGTCATCTCCAGTCATTAACAAAAATATTTAAAGGATATGGCGATAATGAGTGGATTCTCATGTGGGAGCAGAAGGAAGTCTCGGAATTGAAAGTGAACAGGTACGTCAACATC